>JAEZLG010000148.1 GCA_023435855.1 Bacillota bacterium
ATGCCCTGCGCCCTGCCGCACAATCCGTCTCCATAGTCCCTGTAGGGCTTACGAGATTCCGCGATACGCTATCACCGCTTCGCTGCCTTACGAAGGAGGAAGCGCGCGCAACAATCGAACAGCTTAAGCATTTCCAGGAGCGTTCCATAAATGAATACGGCGATGCGTTTGTTTTTGCGTCCGACGAGTTGTATATTAGCGCCGGTCTTCCCCTCCCACCTTATGAGCATTACGGCGATTTTGAGCAAATTGAAAACGGCGTTGGGCTTTTGCGCCGCTTTGAGGAAGGCTTTCTCTATGCACTCGAGGAGCAAAAGCCTCTTAAAAATAAGGTGAAGCTTATCGGCGCGTCCGGAATTTGCGCAGCTCCTTTTTTACAAGAACTATTTCATAAGCTCGCGCCTTACAATATCTTCATCGATTTACACGCTGTTAAGAACGACTATTTCGGGCATACAGTAACGGTGAGCGGGCTTGTTTGTGCGCAGGATATCACTTCACAGCTGTGTGACATTGAAGGGGATGTACTTTTAATCCCCACATCGATGCTCAGAGAAAACGACGATGTGTTTTTAGACGGCGTATCCTGTGAGGAGCTTGAAAGATCATTAGGAAAGCGCGTCGTATCCATGAGCGCGTCGGATGGAGAACTATTTATAGCGGAGCTTTTCGAGTTGCTCCGAAAAGAGGTGTAGGATGTCAAGACCAATCGTAGCGGTAGTCGGCCGCCCAAACGTCGGAAAATCCACGTTTTTCAATAAGATCATTGGCAGGCGCATCGCTATTGTCGAGGATACGCCGGGCGTAACACGCGACCGCATTTATGGCGATGCCCAATGGCTGACGCATGATTTCACGCTTATCGATACCGGCGGCATTGAACCGGAGAAGGACGATATTATAAGCGCACAAATGCGCCGTCAAGCCGAGCTTGCCATTGAAACGGCAGATGTTATCCTCTTTTTGGTGGACGGACGCGAGGGTATTACCGCTTCGGACGAGGACGTGGCTGCGCTTTTGCGCCGCTCCAAAAAACCCGTTGTATTAGCCGTAAACAAGGTGGACAATCAAAAATTTGAGGATTCTGTTTACGACTTTTATTCTCTTGGAATCGGCGATCCCTTCACCATTTCTGCGGAGCAGGGACTTGGGCTTGGGGATCTTCTGGATGAGATCGTTAAGCACTTTGATGAGAGTACCATTCCCGAGCGAGAGGATGAAACCAAAATCGCCGTGGTGGGCAAACCCAACGTTGGTAAGTCGAGCCTCGTCAACGCTCTTTTAGGTCAGGAAAGAACCATCGTGAGCGACATCCCCGGAACCACACGCGATGCAATTGACTCCCCTTTTACGTATAACGGCGAAAACTATATTTTAATTGATACCGCAGGTATACGCCGTAAGCGCGCCATCGAGGATGAAAGTATCGAGCGCTATAGTGTTATAAGGTCCCTCGGTGCTGTACGCCGCGCGGATGTGGTGCTCATCGTGGTGGATGCCTCCGAAGGTATGAGCGAGCAGGACGTCCGCATTGCAGGATATGTGCACGAGGAGGGAAAAGCCTCTGTTTTGATTGTAAACAAATGGGATAAAATAGAAAAAGATACGCATACCATGAACGAGTTTCAAAAAAAGCTTGCTTCCGATCTTGCGTTTATGGATTATGTGCCGATGCTGTTTATTTCCGCAAAGACCGGTCAGCGCGTTCCGAAGGTTCTTGAGACTGCAAAGATGGCCTACGTGCAAAACTGCACCCGCATAAAGACCGGCACGCTCAACGACGTTGTGGCCGAGGCTGTGAGCATGAACGAGCCCCCTTCGGACAAGGGGCGAAGGCTTAAGATTTATTATGCGACGCAAACGGGCATTAAGCCTCCCACTTTCGTTCTGTTTGTAAACGACCCCGATATTATGCACTTTTCCTATAAGCGGTATTTGGAAAACTACTTCCGTAAGTCGTTTGGATTTACCGCAACACCCCTGCGTATTTATGTAAGAAAGCGCGGAGAAAAAGAAGGCTTTTAGCCATGAAAGGTAATTAGGAGGCTCGTCTTGGAATTTAAACTCATTTATCTCGCCTGCATTTTAGCAGGGTATCTGATTGGCAATTTGCAGACCGCCGTGTTTTTAAGCAAATACCGCTACCATAATGACGTTCGCCAACACGGCAGCGGCAATGCCGGAACCACCAACATGCTTCGTGTTTTCGGCATGAAGCCCGGTGTTATTACGTTCCTGGGCGATTTTGCAAAAGGCATTCTCGCCATTCTCATCGGAAGGCTCTTAGCCGGTGAACCCGGTGCGTATATCGCGGGCTTTTTCGCAGTGATAGGTCACGACTTCCCTGCCATTTTCGGCTTCAAGGGCGGTAAAGGCGTTGCGACCTCTATGGGTATCGCTTGGATGATAGACCCTTTATTCGGGGCTGCAGCGACTGTAATCGGTTTTATCATCATCTACCTTTCGCAGATGGTTTCCTTGGGTTCGCTCGTTGGCTTCACATCGTTTGTGGTGCTGGTCGCGGTCTTTAGAGCGGACGAAACATTAAAGATTATTATCGCGGCATCGCTTTTTGCGATGATGGTAATACGCCATATCGAGAACATATCGCGACTGATAAAAGGTACGGAGAGCAAGCTGTTTCAAGCGAAAAAAACGAAATCTAACAAGCATGATATTTCGAAGAATTAAAAAATAACAAAAATGATCGGGCACCTCGTGTAGAGGTGCCTTTTGTTGTTGTGTGGGTAACGGAACCTTAAGCATGTTTTGATGATACATCACATATATATCTACTGTCGATTTGCCGAAGTTGGGAGGAGCGTCGAAATGGACAGGATGGAATTGTATCGAGATATTGCCCAGAGGACGGACGGAGATATCTACATGGGTGTGGTCGGGCCTGTACGAACGGGTAAGTCCACATTCATCAAGCGGTTTATGGACCTCATGGTGCTGCCCGGCATGAAGAATGAGTTCGCTAAAACGCGGCTCACGGACGAATTGCCGCAAAGCGGTTCCGGGCGTACCATTATGACCACGCAGCCCAAGTTTGTGCCTAACGAGGCGGCGGAACTCTTGCTAGACGAGAGCATGAACGTTCGCGTCCGCATGGTAGACTGCGTAGGCTATATGGTACCCGGCGCAACCGGCCATGAGGAAAACGATGCACCACGTATGGTGCGCACACCTTGGTTCGATTACGACATTCCCTTTGAGGATGCAGCCGAGATCGGCACCCGCAAGGTTATCACCGACCATTCCACCATCGGACTCGTCGTGACGACAGATGGCAGCATTACGCAGATTCCCCGCGAAAACTATGTGGAAGCCGAGGAACGCGTGGTAAAAGAACTCAAGGAGCAAGGAAAGCCTTTTGTACTCATCATCAACAGCACGCGCCCAAACAGCGAGGAAACAAGGGATCTAAGTGAAGCGCTCTCCAACAAATACGGCACTCCTGCGTGTACCATGGATGTTCTCAATATGAATACGCAGGAAATCTACAATCTCCTCGAAAAGGTGCTCATGGAGTTCCCGATCCGCATGCTTCACATCTGTGTACCCGCTTGGGTGAGCGCGCTTGGGACGGAGCATTGGCTCGTTAAGAGCATTCTCGACCCCATGGCAGAGCCGCTTGATAACCTTTATCGGATGCGCGACTATGAAGGTATCGTTCCGGCACTCCAAAATATAGAGGGCTTTGAACCGGCAAACATCCGCTCCGTATCGCCCGGTTCAGGCATCGTGGAACTGGAGTTAAGGCCGGAGAACAGCATGTTCTATCGCATTCTTGGCGAAGAGTGTGGCTGTGAGATTGAAGACGACGCACATCTTTTCTCGGCCATCAAGAGTTTTGTCATGGCGAAAAAGGAATACGACCATCTCAGTGCTGCGCTCGATTCAGCACATCGAACCGGCTACGGCATGGTTCCCCCTATTATGGATGAGATGGTGCTTGAGGAACCGGAGATCGTCCAGCATGGCAGTCGCTTTGGCGTTAAGCTTCGGGCGCGCGCCTCGGGACTGCATATCATCCGCGTGGATATCGAGTCCGAGGTATCACCTCTTGTAGGCACGGCGGAACAGTCAGAGGAGTTCATGAATTATCTCGTGAACACATTTGAAAACCAACCTACAAAAATATGGCAGACAAACATTTTCGGTAAACCTCTTTACGACATGGTGCGCGAATCTATGGTCGGCAAAGTAAACCGTCTGCCCGACGAGGTGCAGCAAAAGCTTCAGGAGACATTGCAGCGCATGGTGAATGAGGGCTGTAACGGGCTTATTTGTATACTCCTATAGCCTAGAGTAAGTATGAAAACGGAAAGGCTTATTGTCTTGAAACGACAATAGGCCTTTCTGCTTCGTTTGTTTCGTAGTATGATATTTCTACCTACATAAGAGAGGAACTGCCATGGAGAACGAACTTACACGCTGTGGCTGGGCAAAAAGCGACCTGGAAAAAGAATATCATGACAACGTATGGGGTAAGCCTCTGCACGATGATCATGAACTTTTCAAAAAATTGATTCTTGACGGTCAACAAGCAGGGCTTAGCTGGAGCATCATACTCAAAAAGATGGATGGCCTATGTGCCGTCTACGACGATTTTAATCCGCGTCTTCTCGCACATTATGACACGGATAAAATAGACGCCCTATTGCACGACGACCGGATCATCAAAAACCGCGCCAAAATTAACGCAGCCGTGCATAACGCCAAATGCTATTTTGCGCTCTGCGAAAAATTTGGCTCTCTTAATGCCTTTTTATGGCATTATGTGGATGGAAAGACCATTGTGAACCATTGGAAGGATCTTAAAGAAATACCCGCCACCTCCCCTATCTCCGATTTGATCAGTCGCGACTTGAAAAAGCTCGGCTTCAAGTTTGTAGGCAGCACAATCGTTTACGCCTTTATGCAGGCGATAGGCATGGTAAACGATCATTTGGTCGATTGTTCATTTCGTTGATGATTCCTTGCCAAAAATCTTGACAATCCCACCCATGTGGTGTTAACATATCAAAGGTCGAGATAATCATCTGGGTGTGGCGCAGTTTGGTAGCGTGCTTGAATGGGGTTCAAGAGGCCGGAAGTTCAAATCTTCTCACCCAGACCAAACAAAAAGAGGGTTCTAAACCCTCTTTTTTGTTTGCTCCTTTGCAGAAACTTGAACTTCCGGCTTCGCGGAACCCCATCGGGGTTCAAGGAGTGAGCGACGAGTGGCAAAACAGCCGGGGGCTGTTTTGCAGGCGCGAACGGGCGGCGGGTCCCGCGAGCAGCCGTAAGGCGCGGAGCGGGAGTCCGCCCCGGGCAGCGGAAGTTCAAATCTTCTCACCCAGACCAAATAAAAAGAGTTCCTAGCGGGAACTCTTTTTATTTGCTTTAAGCGGATGCTTGAACTTCCGGCTTCGCGCAACCCCATCGGGTTCAAGGGGTGAGCACCGAGAGGCAAAGCAGCCGGTGGCTGTTTTGCAGGTGCGAACGGGCGGCGGGTCTTGCGAGCAGCCGTATTCGATAGAAAGCAAGTTCCTTGACACTTTTATTAAACTGCACCGAAGTCTGGACAGCATTCGGTAAACTATGATACACTCTTTTCGCTTTTTTAAGTTTTTCGGAGGTATACATGAAGTCCTGGAAGAAAACGGTCGCTCTATTCCTTGTTGGACAAATGATTTCCTTGTTCGGTTCTTCGCTGGTGCAGTATGCGCTCATGTGGAACGTAACGCTCAAGACGCAATCGGGGACAATGATGACGATCGCCATTCTCTGCGGTTTTCTACCGATGTTTTTCCTGACGCCCTTTGCCGGCGTCTGGGCTGACCGCTACCCGCGCAAGCGGCTCATCATCCTGGCCGATGGCATGATAGCCCTGGCCACGGTGCTATTAATGGTGCTAATGCTCTTAGGGCACAGCGAACTATGGCTCATCTTTACCTTCATGGCGGTACGGGCGTTGGGCTCGGCGGTGCACGGCCCGGCAATCAGCGCGGTATTGCCGCAGATCGTGCCACAGAAGAATCTCACCCAGGTTTCCGGCATCAACGGCAGTGTGCAGTCGGCAGTGATGCTCATCTCACCCATGGTGAGTGCGGCGCTTCTTTCCTTCTCCAGCATGCCCATCATTCTTTTGATCGATGTCATCACGGCAATTATCGCCATCGCTATGCTGCTGTTATTCATTCCGATTCCCGTTCATGAGAAGGCCCAGACACAGAAGGCAGGCGGCTACTTCGCAGACCTGAAGGCCGGCTTTGCGTACATCGGCAGTCACCGCTATCTGATACTTTTCTTCTTAATGTGCCTAGGATTCATGGTGATGGCAGCTCCGGTTGCCTTTCTCACGCCGCTGCAGGTGACCCGCTCCTTTGGCGGGGATTATTGGCGTTTGACGGCCATCGAGGTTGCCTTTTCAGCCGGTATGATGGCAGGCGGTGGGCTTATCGCTGCCTGGGGCGGTTTCCGCAACCGCATGCACACGATGGTGATGGCCAATATCATCATCGGGCTGTGTACGGTCGCGCTAGGGGTTATACCAAATTTCTGGGTTTATCTGGCCTTCATGGTGGTTACCGGCCTGTCCATGCCCATATTCAACACGCCATCGAGTGTTCTCATACAGCAGCGGGTAGACGGTGACTATCTCGGCCGCGTCTTCGGGGTGATGACGATGATCGGCTCAGTTGGCATGCCGTTGAGCATGCTGGTGTTCGGACCGCTGGCCGACGTTGTACCGATCGAGTGGCTGCTGCGGGGGACCGGAGCTGCCATCATGGTGATCGGTTTTCTGCCGCTCTTGAGCCGCACGATGCTGGCTGCCGGAGAACCCATATGAGCGATAATAGATAGGCTTTTGTCAATATTTTTCAAATAAGAGATGAGTTCCCCACGGCAACTCATCTCTTATTTGCTTAAAACGAATGATTGAATCCTAGATCAAAAAGAAATTCAATGAACCTTGTCAAATTGACCTTGGGCATACTTAATGCCGCTTGGCAACAGTTTCACGCTATCTCCACCAAACTCGACAAAGGCAAAGTCTTGTAAATTCTTTAGATGAGATTTGACCTCGCCTTCAGGTAACCCGGCTCCCTTAACGACAGACTGTAAGCTGCAGCTGTCTGCGTCAAAACTCAGACCACCTTTACCGGTCTCTTTCCAGTTGTTATATAAAGTCCTGATTATCTTTAAGTCCGGTTCCTGTATTTGATCAACTATATGCATTGTCCCACACCTTTCACGAATCAATTGAAGTTTTATTATCCGAGCTTTATCTAGTCTGTTATGCTCAGGCATTCTTTATTCCAATTGCACACTTTACTAACCGGAGCTTTGCGACAATATTTGATATTGCCTTGCCTATTTGGTTTTATAAATTCAATCACGTCATGTAAAATACTTGATTTCTGCTTTAGGAAACCTTGCAGTAATTAAAGATGATAAATATTCTTTCAAATTTTGCGCTTGCTCTTTGGGATACACAAATTTATATCTTCCGAATCTTCCCCACTTAAGAATCCTATTTTCTTCTTCCATATTGAGCTTTGTATTAGGGAATCTTTGAACTATCAGTTCTTTAGCGGCAGATGTAAATCTATGTTGGATTAACTCAAAAGTTAACTCTTGCCTATAAAGCTCGGGGGCCATACGCTCTCTTAATTTATCAAACAGTTCTTCATAATCTTTTTTCCAGTTATCATATACCATAATCGGCGCAACTATAAACCCAATCGGGTAACCCGCATCTGCAAGTTTAATGACTGCTTCAATTCTTTCGTCTAAGCTACCTGTATTGTGTTCAAAGCGGTCAACTACATAACTCGAATTTATACTGACTCTGAATTGTGTATGTTTGTTGTGCTTAATGTTCAAAAGAGAATCTATAGTATTGTATTTGGTCACTACCCGAAGCCTGCCGTTTTCAAGGCAGGAGAAAAACTCGATGGTTTTTGCGAGACTTCCTGTAATATGTTCCAAGGCCAAAGGATCTCCTAAGCTTGCTGCCTCAAAGGTTGTAACTGCACCTTCATTATGGTTTATATAATCCCTAATAACATCAAAAATATCTTCAAGGTTCACATAAACCTTTATATATGGTTTGCTGCCTTGCGTTGTCTGAAGATAGCAATATTCACAACTTCCGGGACAATTGCTTACAAGAGAAAACTGATAATCGGCGGAAGGTCTACATGCATCAAGCGTTTTGCTTTTGTTGGTCGTAACTAGTACGGTTCTTTTAGAATTAGCATATTTCTCTGCAGGTGAAGTTCCCGAAATAAAGCGAGCCGCGTCCCTCGCAGGCGCTATCACTATTTCAGCAGACATGGTTTTTAAATAATTATAAATTTCCTTTCCTAACTTATATTCAAGACTCGATGGTTCAAATATGACGAGTTGTGGTATAAAAAGCTTCATTCATTCACCTAATCTTATTCCTTTTACCGGGTTATGTCCTCGCCTATCCTTTATCTATGGTATAGACTGCCCATATACAGGAGGAAATATTATTTGATGTCTCGATTGTATCGGCTTCACGGATAATGTGATAACCGGTTCCATCAAATTACAAATTTATATTACGTAAGTATTTTCCCGTTCATTTATACGCATACTATCATACGGAGGATGGTCCAATGCGTCGGTTGATTTCAACTATACTTTTCTTCGTCGTTTGTTTTTCTTTTATCCCGTCTACAGCATTATCTGCTGAACAAACGCTGCCCTCAGGTATCCCCGATACTAAAATCGGAGGTACGATTGATGCCTATATCCGGGCGAACAAAGAAACGACTGCCGGCGTATCGATTGCTGTATTCAGGAACCGAAAAACGATCTACAGAACTGCATACGGTTATGCGAATATAGAAAATCAAGTAATAGTAGATGATGAAACGGTTTACGAGTGGGGATCCGCATCCAAGCTTCTTGTATGGGTAAGTATCATGCAGCTTTGGGAACTGGGACAAATCAAACTTGATGCGGATATCAGAGAATATCTGCCGGATGGCTTTTTAACAAAACTAAAGTATGATGCGCCCATCACCGTACTGAACTTGATGAACCATAATGCCGGCTGGCAAGATACCGTTTTCCAATTGCGCGCCATGGACGCTGAAAGCCTCTTGCCTTTAGCTGAAGCATTAAGAGCAACCGAACCACGCCAGGTTTATGAGCCCGGTACGGTATGTGCCTATTCCAATTGGGGTGCTGCGCTGGCGGGATACATAGTTGAACGCATAAGCGGGCAGCCGTTTCCCGAATACGTGCATGAGAATATTTTTAGACCTTTGGGTATGAACCACAGCGCACTGTTGCCGACATATTCCGATAACCCTTGGGTACTCTCAAAGCTACAGGAGGCCGAAGGCTATACTGAAAATTTGCATCCTATTGGAGACGGACTGTTTTATATCAACCTTTATCCCGCGGGTTCGGCGGCCGGAACGCTTGAGGACTTTCTAGCATTTGCGAAAGCATTTGTCCCTAATAATGGTGCAACAACAGCGTTGTTTACGAAGAGCGATACACTTGCTAAAATGTTCTCGCCTTCTTTAAGCTATAATGGTACAGATATTGACTATGTTTGCCATGGATTGTGGTCTTATGAATTCAATGTGCAAACCCTTGGTCACGCCGGATACACCGAAATGTATTCTTCGCACTTTCTGATAGACCCCCGTTCAGGTGTTGGTATAGTAATCATGACGAACCAAGCCGGTGAAACCGTATACAATTATGGCCTTCCCTCAATGGTATTCGGTGAGGTAGCGCGAATGGCATGGGAGAGCATAAAGACCGACATTTCACAAAAGGCAGGACTGTATTACTCCACAAGAACAATACGTACGGGTATCGGAAAAATGTACACACTGCTTGGTCTGCGACCATTTTTAAGCGATGGTGACGGTGGTCTGAAAGCCTCCTTGTTCGGGGCATTTGAATTCAGTCTCAGACCGGTATCACCAGACGCATCACGCCTCACACAACGTGCTGGGATAAGGGATATAGATTTGACTGCACGATTCTCAGATAACGGCGGAACAATGGCGATATCATCCCCCTACTCGGATATGCTTCAAGCAGATACTGATGTATGGGTTTGTACCTTTGCCGCACTATTGCTCCTTGTTGCAGTGGTGTGGAGTGCGGTGGTTCTGATATTCAACTTCCTGCGGTTTATCATTCTTAAGTTGAAAAAGCAAGGCCGAAATGCAGACACCTTCAAAAAGTATCAGATTATGCTTTGCACTGCCATACTTTTGTTGGTTGTTAATATTTCAAGCGTCGCTTTAATGATGTTATCGTCGAAAGGCACGCCCACTATGTTAATACCAAATTTAGCAGCTAGCATTGTATTGGGCGCAGCGCCTTTCGCCTATTTGACACTCCTCTTGCTGCAATGGCGCAAACTCACTTGCAGTAAAATGCAAAAATCAATGTACCTAATAACATCATTTATGGGCGCTGCTATGACGTTTACAATATTTGCTTTTGAAATGTACAAACTCTAAGAAGCTTTTTCGATGTTATATAGCCATTACAACCAATAAAAAAGGACTCGTAATCAGAGCCCATTTTTTACCTTCTTTATGTAAAGGATCGGACTAACCGTTTCATATGGGTTTAATACCCGGAGTCAGGCATAGAAAGCTTTTATTTTTTTCTCATATTCTTTGTAGAATGGCAGTCTGACATTAGAACAAGATTCCATTTCTTTGTAAAGCTTATGAGAGATCTGCTTGGAGTTTCTCCCTGCAGCGTCCATAACCATCGTGAGGGTACATGTACTTATAACATCCTTCATCAATAGCATAATCTTAGTATCGGCTTCCTCAGGGCTATTTACTTTAAATATATAGGAGATAAGTTGCCTGACTTCATCATCGATCAGTTCGTTATCATTTTTGATGCTGAATAGGGTTTGGTGATTCTCTTTTTTGTCGGCTTTAGCATCCTGGAGGTCATCAAGAAGCTGCAGAAAGGCCCCGTATGCAAAAGCAAAGTGCATTTCGTTTATGTTCAGCTTTCCCTTAACCAGAAAAGCATCCGCGAGCACAGAGGTACCGCCTTTAAAAAAGCTTATCGGCAGGATTTTCTCGCAAGTTAACTGCTCATTTCCATCCTGTTTCATACTTTCAACCTGGGCTTTTTGAATAAGCATGAGGCTATCATAAACTTCAGGATAGACATCTCGATTATATTGACTCTCAATTTGAGCGATCAGAGAAAACACCTTTTCTTCCATGAAGTTATTAGGTGCTAATTTCTCCCCTTCTAATACTTTTGTCAGCCGAACATTGAAATGAATTTTATCATCTACAGGAACTTCCGGATTATCCAAAAAATTATCCGTGTAGGGATACAGCATGCTGTAAGCATAAATGGAAGGTGTTAATTCAAGCGGCAAATCATAAGAAATTTGAAGGCTGTTCATAATCCAAACATTGCGTAAAGCTTGGAATATTTCTTCCGTCTCTAGTTGAGATTCTTCTTTTTTAGCACGTGAGATGAACTCCTCGGCTACTTTAAGATACCCTTGTTCCATAAAAAACTTCAAAAAAGGTTTATTAAAAAAGAGCTTTCGCTTATCAGCTTGTAAAAGAAAATCAGTTACTATGCATTTTACTTTTTCTACTTCAGGTGAACTAAAATCCGCATTCGAATTTAGATTTTGCTGGAGATTTGCTTTGTAAGGGTCTAAATCCTCAATAAGTTTTTCGGATAGTGTCTTGATTTTCCGTTCATTCCAAATTTTTTTAATATACGATACTTTCCTAAGTTTTTTAAAATAGGACGTATCAATATCCGAATAGTCATGTATTTCACGGTTAATAAGAACTTCTATCGGTAACTTCTGCGAAACATCCCTCATATGAACCTGCCATTTTTTATTTTATGATGCTATATAGTAGAAATACATCTATGAATCTAATAATTATTATATCATACACAGTAATTATGTGGGGTATTTTTCGAAATGACCCTCTTTGAGATTTGACCCCTTAATGCTCAGATGCCCGAGTAAGTTCGTTCATAGATAGCGCATTATAAGGCTGTATCTAGAGCTTCCCCGCTGCAATACGTTAAGCCTGTAAGCCGTCAAAAGAAAAAATCGTATGATTGTAGCCCCGGAATGCATCAGCGCCGATGCTTCCTGGGTTTTTTTCATAAAAATCCTTTCATCTTTTTCACGTTTTCTATATGCCGGAGTTCCAATATTTTCTATTATTGCACAACCGTATTTATTGGTATAAAATGAAAATAGTGTACTAATTTACTGCATGGGGGAAACAATATGAAGAAGTTATTCAAATCTGTTCCATTGTTTCTTGTTGTCTTGATGAGTTTGGTTTTCGTTTTGGCTGCATGCAATGGTAAGGATATCTCCGCGAAGGGGAATGTGGATGTTATAACATCTGCGTTGCCTACCCCGGATATTGCGACGCCTGCCCCTACACCCGCTCCAACCCCTACCCCGTCGCCGACTCCTACCCCATCGCCGACACCCGCGGAAAGTACATTCAGTATGGGTTCCGTAAGCGATGGAGTTTATACCAGCGACTTTTTGAAAATCGGCTGCAAGTTGGACGAAAGCTGGACTTATTTAAACGATGAACAGCTTGCAGGGCTAGGCAGAAGCACTGCGGACGTCATTTCAGAAATGTTTAATGATTCGGTGGACAGAAGTAAAACCATTTACGATATGGTTGCCGCTTCATCCGACAGACATGCATATATCACTGTAACGTTCGAAAACCTCGGCGAGTATGGCAAGGCTTTAGATGAAGATTTGTACCTGGATATTGTTTTGGATTTTCTTCCGGAGGAGCTGGAATCCTCGGGTTTTGAGAATCTTGTCATTGAGAAAAGTTCTGTCGCGTTTGCCGGAGCTTCCAGGCCTGCTCTAACCGTAACCGGCGAAATTTCAGGACTCCCTTCATATCAATCTTTGATCTGTATAGAGCAAGGAAACTATATGGCAATTATCATGTTGATCAGCGTTAACGAAAACATCACCGAAGAACTGGCCAGCCTGTTTTACAGTATCGAGCAAAGCCCGCATTCCTTCCAAATTAACTACCCTGGTAAGCCGGAGTGCAATGCATTCCCCGGCTTTTTTGCCACGTAAAATTATGCTATGATGGCATGTAGTTTATACGTTCAAGGAGCCATGCCGTGACCAACAAGGAAATCCTGCAAACAGCCATGCGCCAATCGGCTGTTGACCTCAACTGCGTAGCCGATGATTTTTTGCAGTACACTCCTAAAATAGTTTTTTCCGCGCCTCATCCGGAGGCGCGGAAATATCTTACTCTGCCCTTTTCATGCAACCTCGTATCCTACGGGAACAACGTCGTGGCTTCGGTCAACGAACAGACCGCCGACATTGCGAGGGCATACTTAGAAAAATATCCGGCAGAGCATTGTTTTGAAACGCCTAATCTCCACGTTCTCAACGATGCGCTGCAAGCCATTAACTACCGCATATGCTATATGGCGGAATATTTCCTGCCCGATATTGACAGACTTCGCCCTCTCCCCTGTGATTTTAGCATAAAGCTCCTCACGCAGGCGGATTTTATCGAGCTTTATACGCCACAATGGAACAACGCGTTATGTGAAAGGCGTAAGAACCTCGACGTGCTTGCAGCAGCTGCTTACGACGGCAAAACGCTCATTGGCATGGCAGGCTGCAGCGCAGACTGTGAAACCATGTGGCAAATCGGTGTGGATGTGTTGCCGCAATTTAGACAGCTTGGTATCGCATCTGCACTTACAAGCCGACTTGCTGTTGAAATCCTCGACCGTGACAAAGTACCCTTTTGCTGCGCAGCATGGTCGAATATCAAATCCGTCCGCAACGCGATTAGAAGCAGATTCCTTCCAACATGGGTAGAAATGACCGCTAAGGATGCGGACTTCGTAAAAGATGCAAACCGGTAACTGTTCTTTTTTCAATAACCCGCGAAGTATGTCTTTGCGGGTATTTTTTATGAGAGACCTTCAGAGACCAAATTTTACATTTCTTTCGTCTTGTTTCACATTAAGTTCACTTCTTGCTATTGCGTAGGTACATAAATCGCACTAGAATTGTTAAGTGCTTAATATTTTATAGAATAAAGTATTTTAAGGTGAGGATAATGAAAACTTTGCACGAGGAATTGATGCACGCGGCAATTCGTTTTAAAAAGCAGCATATCCCCTTTCCACCCGAACTCAACATACGAAAGAGCGAGTTTTTTGTGTTGAGCCAAATCAAGGGCGGTCCATATTGCGGCAGGAATCATGCATCGGTCTCCGAAATTCAAAATCGCTTGGATTTTTCTATGCCAGCGATCTCCCAGATATTGAGTGCGCTCGAAAGCAAGGGTTTGGTTGTACGAGAAACTGATAAATCGGACCGCCGTAAGGTCATGGTCAATTTGACACCAAAAGGTACTGAAACACTCGAAAGCGCAAAAGCGCATATATACGAGTTGATGGAGGAATGTATACGCCGCTTCGGCGAAGAGAATTCCTTAAAGCTCATTGAGCTCGTCAACAGGCTTTCGGATGTTACGGATGAAATCATGCGTGAAAGTGCTGAAAAAGCTTTGGAAGGAGAACCTAGAACTTGAAGAGGATACTCCGTTATCTTACGCCTTTTCTCGGCGGGTTTCTAATAGCGCTCGTTTTGCTGTTTAGCCAAGCGATGGCGGATTTAAACCTGCCCAATTACATGTCCAACATCGTCAACGTTGGTATACAGCAAAGCGGCGTTGAGCACGCCGCGCCGGATGCGATGAGTATAGAAGGCATGAACCTTATGAGGACATTCATGTCTGACCGAGAGCGCGCACTCATGGAAGCGAGCTACACGCTTGTTTCTTCCTCGAAACAGGATAAAAACGGAAATGTTTACAGCGAGCTTTATTCCAATGTAAGCGCGCAGCTTTATATCAGGAATAACATAGATGAAAACACACAACTAAATCTTGATACCGCATTTGAAAACGCCACGTGGACGCTCGTTACTTATATGCGCGAAATGTCTTCACAAACAGGCCAAGCAGAATCGAGCGGTGCCGATATTGAAACAAGCCTACGCGGCATCAATATAACGATGCTTTATAAAATGCAGCCGCAACTGGACTTGATACCCCGTGAAGACATTCTAAAAGCGCACGATGAGGCCGTAAACGATGAACTCGGCATCAAAAGCCAAAGCGGCATAATGCTGGCAAAGCTCTTTTATGGGGAACTCGGTGCGGATATTTCGGCCAGACAGACGAATTACATTTTACGCATAGGCCTTTTGATGCTTGGCATAGCGTTTTTAAGCGGTGCAGCTACAGTGCTTGTAAGCCTTATCTCCTCGCGTATCTCTGCGGGTATTGCGCGCAACATACGCAGAGATGTTTTTGTTCGCATCGAGAGCTTTTCTAATGCTGAGTTCGATAAATTTTCTACGGCTTCCCTTATCACGCGCTGTACCAACGATATAACCCAAATACAGATGCTCATCATGATGGGTATACGCCTTGTATGTTACGCACCTATCTTGGCTATAGGCGGCATCATCATGGCTGTGGATAAATCCGTCTCAATGAGCTGGATCATCGCTGCGGCAGTGGTGCTTCTTATCTGTGTGGTGCTTGTTGTCACATCCATCGTTCTGCCAAGGTTTCAATCCATACAAAAACTTGTGGATAAGCTCAATCTCGTTTCCCGTGAGAATTTAAACGGACTTATGGTGATACGCGCCTTCGGTACGCAAGCGCACGAAACCTCGCGTTTTGAGGAAGCAAATGGAGACCTAACGCGCATTAATCTCTTTGTCAACCGCATTATGGTGTATATGATGCCCCTCATGAGCCTCATCATGAACGGCGTAGCGGCTTTAGTCGTATGGGTAGGCGCACGACAGATCTCGGATTCCGCTATGCAAATCGGCGATATGATGGCTTTCATACAGTATGCCATGCAGGTCATCATGTCATTTTTGATGATCTCTATGATGTTTATTTTCGTTCCACGCGCTTTAGTCTCCGTGTCACGCATTAAGGAGGTTCTCAACACCGATCCCTCCATTGTGGATGCCAAGGATTTGAAGCCCTTCGATGAGAGCAGAAATGGTCTTGTGGAATTTCAAAATGTATACTTCCGCTACAACAACGCTGAGAACGATACACTATCAAACATCGATTTTACCGCTAAGCCCGGGGAAACAACAGCCATAATCGGCTCCACTGGCTCCGGTAAATCCACCATCGCAAGCCTGCTGCTTCGCTTTTACGATGTCACATCCGGCCGGATTCTTGTAAACGGACGCGATATCCGCGAGGTAAGCCAACACGAGCTTCGCCAAAAGATCGGCTATGTACCTCAAAAAAGCATGCTCCTTTCGGGAAGCTTAGAAGATAACCTACGCTACGGCAAGCCGGATGCAACCGATGGGGAGATAAGAACGGTCGCCAAAGTCGCGCAAGCGGATGGCTTCATCCATGACCTACCCGAAGGGTATGCTTATGAGATTGCGCAGGGCGGCACGAATGTATCCGGCGGTCAAAAGCAGCGGCTTTCCATCGCGCGGGCACTTGCCAAAAATCCGGATATTTTCGTATTTGATGACAGTTTCTCAGCACTCGACTTTAAAACCGATGTAACGCTTCGAAAAGCACTCAAGGAGCATACCGGATTTAGCACCGTTATCATCGTAACACAGCGCGTCAGTACCATCATGCATGCCGAACAGATACTTGTGCTGGATATGGGCAAAATCGTAGGCCGCGGCACACATAGCGAGTTATTAAAAACATGCCCCGAGTATTATGAGATTGCTTCATCGCAGCTCTCGCAGGAGGAATTGGCATGAGTACGAAAAAAACAAACATACCCGTCCGCCCCATGCGGCCAGGGTTTGGCCCGGGTCCGCATGGTATGATGCCGGGAGATAAAGCAAAGGATTTTAAAGGTACGATCGGTAAGCTTATGAGCTACCTTGGGCGATATAAGTGGACGATTCTCATCGTTTGGACGCTTGCAATCTTCTCCACGGTGTTTTCAATCCTCGGACCCAGGATTTTAGGCACAGCGACCGACGAGCTTTTCACAGGGCTCATGGCAAAGATAGCCGGCACGGGAAATATTAACTTCGATAAAATAGGTGCCATCATAATGAACCTCATGGTGCTCTATATCATTAGTGCTATACTCTCCTATTTACAAGGCTTTGAGATGTCCAAGGTCACCGCCAACGTCACAAAAAAGCTTCGGAGCGATATCAACGGAAAAATACACAAATTACCGCTGAAATTTTTTGATACCACCACGCACGGCGAGGTACTGAGCCGCATCACAAACGATGTGGATACGATCAACCAGTCGCTCAACCAGAGCCTAACGCAGATCATTACCTCGCTTACTTCGCTCATAGGAATCACGGTGATGATGCTTTCCATAAGCTGGCAGCTCACGCTCTTTGCACTCGTTATGCTCCCTGTTACAATGTTTACTGTTATCCTTGTTGTGAAAAAATCGCAGAAACATTTCACCGACCAGCAAAACTTCTTAGGCAAGGTCAACGGTCATGTAGAGGAAATGTTCGGCAGCCACACTGTGGTGAAGGCGTTCAACGGTGAGGCGAAATCCGAAAAGACTTTTGTTGAATATAACGACGCACTCTATCGCTCCGCATGGAAGGCCAATTTCCTATCGGGTCTTTTGATGCCTATCACGAATTTTGTGGGCAATCTTTCTTATGTGGCGGTATGCATGCTTGGCGGTTATTACGCGGTGCAAGGAACGCTCACGGTCGGTGGCATACAGTCTTTCATCCAATATATGCGCTCGTTCACGCAACCCATTTCTCAGATTGCCAATATCTCCAACGTCTTACAGCAAACAGCAGCGGCAGCGGAGCGCGTATTCGATTTTCTCGGTGAAGAGGAGGAAGTTAAGGAAGCGGAAAACGCCTTAAGCGTAAAACATACAGACGATCCTGAAACAAACACCCATGTGCGACTCTCGGGCGGCGTTCTCTTTGAAAATGTGTCGTTTGGCTACGACCCCGAAAAAATCGTAATCAATAATTTCAGCGCCGAAATCAAACCCGGGCAGAAGGTTGCCATCGTAGGCCCTACCGGCGCCGGCAAGACCACCATGGTGAAGCTTCTTATGCGCTTTTACGACGTCAGCGGCGGTAAAATCACGTTGGACGGGCACGACATTCGAGATTTTAAACGCAATGAGCTGAGGTCAACGTTTGGTATGGTGCTGCAAGATACTTGGCTTTTCAACGGTACCATTGCAGATAACATCCGCTACGGCAGGCTTGATGCGACTGATGCCGAAGTTCGCCGCGCCGCAAAGGCAGCACAGGCGGATCATTTCATACGCGCGCTGCCAGGTGGCTACAATATGATTCTCAACGAGGAGGCTGACAATATTTCGCAGGGTCAAAAACAACTTCTAACCATTGCGCGCGCTATCCTGGCAGACCCCGAAATACTCATTCTTGATGAAGCGACGAGCAGCGTGGACACTCGCACGGAGGTACTTATTCAAAAAGCAATGGATACACTCATGAAAAACCGAACGAGTTTTGTAATTGCCCACCGACTTTCCACGATTAGAAACGCAGACCTTATTTTGGTGATGCGCGATGGCGGAATCGTTGAGCAGGGCTCGCACGAACAATTGCTTCATAAAAAAGGTTTCTATGCGGAGCTTTACAACAGTCAGTTTGAGAAAACCGGCTGAGAACGGGTTACCTTGGGCCAACAGATAATTTAAAGCAGCAGGAGAGATGAAGCCTCATCCCCTGCTGCTTTTATATAGCTATTTCGCTCAATACCGCTTACAGTTCTTTATCGCTTCGTTCAGCTCTTCATCGGAATTGATTGCGCTCACCTCGTAGGTAGAAGCGTGCATCGCTTCGTCATGCAGCACATAGGCTGCCTTACCTTGATACACCGGTAGAAGCGGCGCATCCGCGGTATGGTTTTCCTCAATGATGCGTGCAACGCACGTATGTACACGCACGAGGTAATTATTCGCGGTTTCCTCGTGGTATGCACGCATGAGCTTTTTACGTACTTTCATGAGCACGGTTTCAGGTGAAAGTACTTTGCCGTCTCCCCCGCAGTATGGGCAGGGTGTTTGCAGCGTATGGCTGATGCACTGGCGCGTTTTCTTACGGGTCATCTCCACAAGCCCAAGCTCCGTAATTCCGAGCACGTTTGATTTTGTACGGTCCTTTCTAAGCTCCGCCTTGAGCGTTTCAAGTACCCTTTCTTTATCGGTGATTTCATCCATATCGATAAAATCTACAATAATGATACCGCTGATATCCCTTAATCGAAGCTGCCGTGCGATTTCGCGCGCTGCTTCGCAGTTGGTTTCTGTGATGGTCTCCTGCAGATTATCGTTGCTGCCTACGTATTTCCCGGTATTAACGTCGATGGTCGTGAGCGCCTCAGTCTGGTCTATGATGATATAGCCGCCGTTTTTCATCCATACCTTGCGGGCAAGTGCCTTATCAATCACGGTTTCAAGCCCCATCACATCGAACATATCGGGAACACCGTCGTAAAGTTCAACGCGGTCGCGAAGCGCAGGCGAAAGTATGCCCGCAACAATCTGCACACGCTCAAAAAACTCCCTGTCGTTGATTATAAGCCGCTCTACGTCTGGTGTAAACAGATCGCGTATTGTGCGAAAAATCAGCGGCTCCTCCGCATGAATAAGCCTCGGCGCAGGTGAAAGCTTCTCTTTTTGTCCGATGCGCTCCCAAAGGCGCACGAGGAACTGTACGTCCGAGGAAAACTCCTCTTCCGTTTTTCCCTCAGCGGCCGTGCGGACGATGACGCCCATGTGCTCGGGCTTCAACCGCTCTAAAGTTTCCTTGAGGCGCGTGCGCTCCCCTTCGTCTTCAATGCGGCGCGAAACACCCACATAGTTAACCGATGGCATCAATACGAGCGTGCGTCCGGGAAGCGTGATGTGCGTTGTGACGCGAGCGCCTTTCGTCCCTACAGGCTCCTTGAGAACTTGTACCATAATCTCTTGCCCGGGTTTTACAATATCACGAATACTGGGCGTTTAAAAGCGCATGTCAGCCGAGGCATCATTAAAAGTAAAATCAGACTTATCAACGGTGATATCGCCGGCATACAAAAAAGCGTTTCGCTCAAGTCCGATATCCACAAACGCTGCCTGCATGCCAGGGAGCACGTTTTGTACTTTCCCTTTGTAGATGTTTCCGACAAGTCGTTCGCGGCCCCGTCGTTCGATAAATATCTCACCCGGTGCACCGTCCTCTAAAAGGACAACGCGCGTCTGATAGGGGTTGATATCGACGATGATCTCCTTGCCCATTCAATTTCTCCATATCTATAAAAGCTTAAGCTTTAAAGCAAGAGGAATTGAAGCCCTGTGCTTCAACTCCTCTTATCTTCAGCATCATATTTAGGCATAATGCGCCCGTCCTTGGAGTAAAGTGTGTCGCGGTGTACCGTATAAGGGTATTCCCGAAGCATACGTTTAAAAAGAGCCCCCATCAAAAGATCTACGTTCAGGCTGCCCTCAGCACTTACCTCACCCGTTATCATAAGCTTGTCCGGCTCCTGCAGTATAAAGCGATAAATCTGCGGGCGGATATCCACATCCTTCATGCCGGACTTGGTCTTTTTATTTACGACAATCTCACCGCTTAAAAGCGCATTAACGGCCTCATGAAGCGCCTGTACGCTCACTTCTGTACCTAACTGTACCGTATAGTCTGCCGCGCACATGAGTGCGCTCAGTGCGGGTAAAGCATCTTCTGCGAGCACGGCATTTAACACACGAAACCCGTATGGCAAAGCCGCGTTCACCCGATTTATGAAGCTTTCAGGCTCAACTTCTTTCTCTAAGCGTAAATCCAGCCATTCGGCCGAACTTGTAAAGCCCACGGAAAGAGCTGTGGCAAAGGAGAGCACTTGATGCGGATTAAAGCCCTGCGAATAGGCAGCAGGTACGCACGCACGCCTAAAAGCGCGCTGAAAAAGCCGCTGTACGTCAAGATGCGATACAAACCGCGCTGAGTCTATCTTTTCAAACTTTGCAATAATCCGCACAGTATTCACCAAAACAGCCATTGCAGTTTTCCCTGCAATCGCGCGTGAGCTTGTACGCACGCGCACGGCGGTTTTCCGTTTTTAAATAATTGGAGGTAACCAACATATCCATATGATCCCAAGGAAGCGCTTCATCTTCATTGCGCTGCCTGTGTGCATAAAAAGCGGGATCAATACCGCAGGAGAGGAATGCATCCTCCCACGCGGAAAGCTTGAAATGCTCATCCCACGAATCAAACCGCGCACCGTTTTTATAGGCTGAAACAAGCACCTTACTCAACCGTCTATCCCCACGTGCAAACACGGCTTCTAAAATACTCACATCCGGCGCATGGTAGGAAAACTCCACGCCGCGTATACTCCTAAGCGCTGACCTCAGAAGCTGTTGTTTGCGCATCAGCTCTTCTTTCGTGTTCTGCGCCTCCCACTGGAAAGGCGTGAAGGGCTTCGGGACGAACGAGGAAGCGCTGACGGAAACGCGCAAGCCCTTGCTGCGTTTTTCCTTGGGCAGCGAATAAAATACGTTTACAACCTTTTTGGCAAGGTCGGCGATGCCTAAAATATCCTCGTCTGTTTCAGTGGGCAAGCCAATCATAAAATAGAGCTTTACGCCGGTCCACCCCGCCTCAAACGCATCGCGCACACTTCGAAGAAGGTCTTCTTCCGTAACGAATTTGTTGATGACATCCCTAAGTCTTTGCGTGCCCGCCTCCGGTGCGAGCGTAAGCCCTGCCTTGCGTACCGATTGCATCTCAACAAGATCGCCCTTTAAAAACGAATCGATACGTAGCGACGGTAGCGAAATTGAAACCCGTTGCTCTTTAAACTCACGGATGATTTGGGGCACCAACTCATGTATATCGCTGTAATCGCCCGTGCTCAAAGAAAACAGAGATATTTCGTCATAACCTGTACATGTAACGAGCGAATGAGCCTGTTGCATGAGCGTCTCACGTTTGCGCTCGCGCACGGGGCGGTATATATACCCCGCTTGGCAAAATCGGCAGCCGCGCGTACAGCCGCGGAATAATTCGAGCGCCAGCCTGTCGTGTACGATGGGCATAAAAGGTACAATGGGAGTACCGATATACTGAGCCGCATCGAGATCTTTCACGACGCGCCTTTTTACGCTGTTCGGTGCGGTGCTTTCAAGCTTTTCGGTGCACTCAAACATGCCTTTATCATCATACTTCGGCTCGTAAAACGCGGGTACATAGACACCTTCGATTTCTGAAAGCGCCTTAAGAAGCTCGCGCTTGGTAGAGCCTTTTTTCTTCTCCCGGGCATAAACCTCTAAAAAATCGCCTATGATCTCTTCACCGTCGCCCACGAGTACAGCGTCCATAAAATCCGCTACGGGTTCGCTGTTACAGGCGCAGGGACCACCGCTTATGATAAGCGGCATGGACTCGCTGCGATCCTTTGCATAAAACGGAATACCTGACAAATCCAACATCGTGAGCATGTTGGTATAGCACATCTCGTATAAAAACGAAAATCCGACGATATCAAATTCACGAAGATCCCTATGTGTTTCCAAAGAAAAGGCGCCAAGGCCGTTTTCGCGTAAAAGCGCTTCCATATCAGGCCATGGAGTAAAAGCGCGCTCACAAAGCGCATCCTCCCGGCGGTTGATGATGTTGTAAAGAATTCGCGAGCCGAGGTGCGACATGCCGATTTCGTACACATCCGGAAAACAAAGCGCAAATTTGATGGGGGCGTCGGCCTTCACGATTTGATTTAGCTCTCCGCCGGTATACCTTGCAGGCTTTTCTACACGGCAAAAAAGGCTTTCAAGTAGGCTGTGATCCAAGATATCCTCCAGACTTTTTCAGTCGTTTTATTGTAGCACCATTCCCCCCTTAAGGTCAACGAAAGCGGTTCAATATATCCTTAAGAGCGGCCTCCTGCCCCAATGCTGCAATACCATTTAATAGTGTATTCTCGTCAATTTCACCAAGTTTCTTCATGCCATCGTCCACGATGTATAGCGCTACATACCGGTCGTCGGAAAATAGCCTTAATGCCTCCTTGGCAGAGAGCATATGGTTTACCGCCATGAAGCGCATAGCTAATGTACCCCCGCTCTTGAGTATTCCCGCACGCTTTACCATAGACGAAAGCCTGTAGACGCGTAAAGCCTGCCATTCGCGAAACGCAGCAAGCGGCAGAAACACACCCCAAAGAAGGAGGATTGGTGCTGTCGAATTGTAAAAAAGCATCCATATGCCAAGAAGTAAAAACAAAACTCCTGCTGACATGCCAAAGCCGCTCAAAATCCTGACGGCGGTTTTTTCTCCGAATAACCTGGAGAGACCTGCCTTAGCGGCACGTCCGCCGTCCAAAGGAAGTGCGGGTAAAAGGTTGACGGCAGCAATTAATAGATTTGCTCGGCCAAATTCCTCAAAATAGGCAAAGTCAGCCTGAATAACACCTTTGAGCGCAAGAAACGCAACGCCTGCAATAAGACTGAACAACGGACCAGCGGAGGAAATCAACAGCTCGTCCCATCGGTCGAGATTTCGTTGTTCAAATCGAGCCACAAACCCGAACGGCTCAATATCGATTATCCCTATCGAGCACCCCAATGCACGTGCCATAAGCGCGTGACAGAGCTCATGAAGCGTCAGTGCTGTAAAGGAAATCAAAAGGCTCGTCAGGTTATCGCTGACGAAGGCAAAAAAGATGAGCAGCAGCACAAGCAGGCTGCTGCGTATCGTCGTTTTTCCGATTTGTCCGAGCTTAATTATACGCCGTCATCCCCCACATCAAAAAATTGAATCGGGTTTTCAGGCCTTCCTCCCACATTCACCTTAATAAACAATGAGTCACCCGCCTCAATCACACCAAGGCTGTCGAGTGCTCTGAGCGTTTGCCCTTCTTCCACGGCGATGCTCGAAAGGCCGTAATACTGAAATTCCGAATCATTGGCGGCAACAACACATACATATGCTCCAAGCTCAGCATCTTCGCCAATTGCCTTCACGCGTCCGTCCACGGGAAGACTTACCGTCTGTGCCGCGGCAGAAACAAACATCAGCGTGGTATTGTCTCCAATCAGTTCTGTCGCATCGTAGTCGAGTTTAACTTCGAGCTTATCCTCAGCGGCAAACACCTCGAGGATTCCAGGAAGTTCCACAAATTTAAGCTTCCCGAGGGTTTCATCGAATGGTTCCTCCTCAGAGGAGTCCAGCGCATAGCTTTCACCCGATCGCTTATCCTGCAAAGCGCTCAGCAAAAGTACCAACGCGCACATCAGCGTGCAGATGCCAAGCTTTATGAGCATCGAGCGTGCATCCGTCCGCAAGCCGCGCCCTTTAGCATTAACCGCACTGCGTCTAAAGCGATTGGGCCTATCCACAACAAATTCCGAAAGTTGCATACGTTCGATTGGCATACAAACCCCCCCGTCCTATAACACGCTTATATATATGACGGGGGGTGAGCGATTATCTAAGTAATTACCGTTTTTGCGGCCTTCGCATCCATACGTTCACAACAAGCCCTACACCGATAAGGTTTGTTAAAAGATTGGATCCTCCGTAGCTGATAAACGGAAGAGGTATGCCGGTTACAGGCATTAAGCCGATTGTCATGCCGACATTTTCGAATACGTGCGCGATGAGCATACCCATAACACCGATCACAAGGCAAGTACCGAAATTATCCTTAGCTTTAAGCGCTATGTAGAGCCAGCGGAAGATCAACATAAAGTACAGCACGATGATGACTGTTCCGCCAACAAAGCCAATGCCCTCTACGATGCCTGCAAAGATAAAATCCGTATGGCGCTCTGGTACAAAACGAAGCTGTGCGAGCGTCCCCGGCGAGAAAAACCCCTTGCCCCAAAGCTGCCCGGAACCGATTGCGATTTTTGATTGAATTACGTTATATCCCTTACCGGCCGGGTCAAGCGAAGGGTCGAGAAACACGTTGATACGCGCTTTTTGATCGGTGGACATCATAAAGAAATACGCAAGCGGCAGAGTACCTGCTAAAGCGCCGACAGCTGTAAGAATGTAACCCCAGCTGATCTTTGCTATAAAGAACATAAACACCATGATGCAGATGTACACAAACGCCGTGCCCCAGTCCGGCTGCAGCATGACGAGCACGGTCGGAACAAGGCAATAAGCCAGTGCTTCAAGCACAGAGACAAGACCCTTGAATTTGCCGCCGTTTTTATCCATAGACTGAGATACAGTCTTTGCGAGCATAATGATGATGCTAATCTTGCATAGTTCCGCAGGTTGGATTGCGCGGTCGGAGCCTATCATAAACCAGCCATGGATACCCCGCTGCTTCTCCGCTAAAAAGAGTATGGCCAAAAGTACCACATTGGCGATATAGACGTATTTTATGAAGGGCTTTAGCATTTGATAATCGAAGATAATGAAAACGATGAAGGCTGCAAAGCCGACTAAAAAACTCGATGCCTGCCTTTTTACGTACGCAAGGTTAAGCTTCTCCATATAGTCGCCTATGGAGCTTTCGTTCCCGTCAAACGGCGATGCCATAATACTCGCCATGCTGATAAGCCCGATGCTGAACAGCGTAAGCACGAGCAAAAGTGTCAACCAGTCGATTCGTTTGATAAGCTTTTTATCGATCATAATGCTTTCATAAATTGACTCAGCTCAGGCCGAACAATTCCTTAACCTGTTGTTGAATCGCTAAGTACTTATCGATTGTAGCTGCGTAAGCAATGGGGCGGTTTACACGTGATACTGCAGGAACAGTGTCCCCATTTAAAAGCTTATCGAGCGTCATGGTAGATTGCGCCGCAGCCTCGTAATAAGGTTCTATGCAAA
>JAEZLG010000171.1 GCA_023435855.1 Bacillota bacterium
GCACCGAGGGTGGGGATGGCGGAAGCGAGCGTGTTATCCGTGGGGATGTAGATGGCGTCGCACTTACCTATGAGGGATTGCGCCGCTTGCTGTACGTCGTTTGCGTTGGTCACGGTCTGCTCTACAACAGTGAGGCCGCGTTTTTCAGCTTCGGCTTTAGCGACCTCAGCCTGCAATACGGAGTTATCCTCACTTGAGGTAAACATAATACCTACGGTTTTCGCTTCGGGCGCGAGCTTTACAAGCAGGTCAAACTGTTCGGCGATGGGGTTCATATCGTTGGTGCCTGTTACATTGCCGCCCGGAGCTTCTACACTCGCCACAAGGCGTGCATCCACGGGGTCGGTCACGGCGGTGAAGAGTATTGGGATATCGCTCGTGAGCGAGGCGATGGACTGTGCCGCAGGTGTTGCAATGGCGAGTACGAGATCGACCTTGTTGTTCACGAAACGGTTGCTCATAGTGGAAAGGTTATTGCTGTCCGCCTGCGCATTTTGCACATCAAAGCTAACGTTCACGCCTTCGGTAAAGCCATTATCGGCAAGTGCCTTAATGAAGCCTTCGCGGGCGTCGTCGAGGGCGTTATGGGTGACATACTGCAAAATGCCGATGTTGATCATAGCCTCCGGTGCGTCGGTCGCCGGGGCGGAGGTTTCGGGCGCGGCAGTTGCTGCAGCTGGAGTTGCGTCTGCGTCCGCAGTGGAGGGGTTGTTCGTCTGAGCTGCACAGCCAAACACGGTAAAGCTGAGCGCTAATGCGAGGATCAGGGCGAGTGCGTTCTTTAGGTGCTTCATGGTTCTTCCTCCAAAAACTATTATAAAATTTTCTCTTGCGCATTTTTCGGTGGAACGATGGCAAAGCTGACTGTCAAACCCTTTAGGGTTCGGGGGCCAAAGCCCCCGGAGGTTCTAATCCGGCTTCGACGGCATGTACGCGTCCGGCCAAGCCGGAGCCCGTTGGGCCAAGGCTTACAGCCTTGCGTGCCGAAACGGATGAAATCCGAAGGATTTCGTTTCTATCGCATCCGCCGCCCGGGAGCACCGAAGTGCGAGAGGTGGAGGCGCAAAACCCCCGAAGGGCTTCCTATAAGTGGCTCAAAGGGCCACTTACGGGACATAAAAAAGCCCGTCCCTTGACATTCATCAAAGGACGGGCGCAATGCCGTGATACCACCTTTGTTCGCCTATGCCTCGCGGCAAAGACCTCATCGGGTACGCAAGATACCCTATCGCTATAACGGGCGACCCCGGCACCGGTCTAATAAGCTTTCGCTTTTCTTCGGGCTGCTCCGCGGATGTATCAAAGCGCAGCCCTGCTTCCTTACACCGCCCGGAAGCTCTCTAAAAAGGCCAAACCGCATTTTTGTTCCGCGTACTCGCATTTATTGAGATGGATTATAACGTACGCACGCCGTATATGTCAAGAGATAATATATAATAAATTTTTATGCAATATTAGCCACTCAGAACGCATACTCATTCCATCGTGACATACTGCTTCAATTCATCGGGAATGGTGATGCCGATAGCTTCCGCTACATTGCCGTTGATGGTGAAATCGAAATCCTTGAGCGACTCAACGGGCATTGTGGCAGTCGATTCACCGCGGAGCACGCGCACCGCCATTTCACCTGTCTGGTAGCCAAGGTTATAGTAATTGATGCCAAGGGTAGCAAGCCCGCCGTCATCTACCATGGTGCTTGCGCCGCAGATTACGGGAATTTTATATTCCTCGGCGACCGCGCCTATGGTGGGCATGGCAGAGGCGAGTGTGTTATCCGTGGGGAGGTACATGGCGTCGCACTTACCCGCAAGCGACTGCATGGCTTGCTGCACCTCGTTGGCGTTGGTCACGGTCTGCTCAACAACCGTCAAACCACGCTTTTCAGCCTCGGTTTTTGCAATCTCCGCTTGGATAACGGAATTGTCCTCGCTTGAGGTGTACAAAATACCCACGGTTTTTGCTTCGGGCACAAGCTTTATAAGAAGGTCAAGCTGCTCCGCGATGGGGTTCATGTCGTTGGTGCCCGTCACATTGCCGCCGGGGGCTTCTAAACTATTGACAAGTCGCGCGTTCACGGGGTCGGTCACAGCGGTGAAAAGGATAGGTATGTCACTTGTGAGCGCGGCTATGGACTGCGCGGCCGGCGTTGCGATAGCGAGTACGAGGTCCGCCTTGTTGTTAACAAAGCGGTTGCCGGCGGTCGAAAGGTTGTTGGTATCTGCCTGTGCATTTTGCACATCGTAGGCAACGTTCACGCCTTCTTCATAACCGTTGTCGGAAAGCGCCTGCACGAAGCCTTCGCGGGCAGCGTCGAGCGCGTTATGGGTGACGTACTGTAAAATGCCGATGTTGATCATCCCCTCAGGCGCATCGGCAGCGGGGGAGGAGGTTTCAGGCGCGTCGGTTTTTTGGACGGGCGTTGCGTTCGCATCTGCAGCGGAAGGGGCTTCCGCTTCTGTGGCACAGCCGAGCATGCTCACGGCAAGCAAAAGCGCAAGGAGCAAAGTGAGAGCGGACTTAGGGTTTTTCATGGGGACCTCCTAAAATATAATAAAAATTTGGTATGCTTTGATGGCGGCGGGTTTACGGTTTTTTGAGAAATAAAAAACCGTCCTTTGAAAACTCAAAGGACGGACGCAATGCCGTGTTACCACCTTTTTTCGCCTATGCCTCGCGGCAAAAGCCTCATCGGGTACCATCATACCCTATCGCTTTAACGGGCGACCCCGGCGCCGTTCTACTCAGCCTATAAAGGCTTTTCCTCGGGCTGCTGTACGGATGAATTCAAAACGCAGCTTTGCCCCTCGCACCTACCGGGAACTCTCTTAAAAGCCAAACCGTTTCTATGTTTCCGCCTGTTCGCATTTGATTAAGGTGAATTATAGCGTCAGCATCGAAAAATGTCAACAGGAAAAATTAATTTTTATGCAGGATGGGTATTGTGCTGTTCCTTTCCGGTGTATTGTATATTGTGTCATTTCGAGTGCAGTAAGAAATTACCGAGGTTATAAACACGGACGGTATGAGATATTGGCGCGTAGTTTCCTTTAATGTCATTTCGAGCGCAGCGAGAAATCACTTTCGGATTATAGATGTAAAATCGGGACACATTTTACATGTTCCGTTACTTCATTAGCTACATGTCTGGGATTTGTCGCTCTGTTCAGAGTGACAACCGGCTCAGCCGCTCGCATAGATGCACCAAAACCACCTGATTAACCCACCTCATTTACATGAATTTCCGAATATGCCGAAAAAAACCTCTTTACATCCCGAAAGCGAACACCTATAATAGCATCTGTGATGTCAGCGCTGCTTACCGTCGAGACTTTGTGGTAAGTTCTCGATCCGGATCTGCGGCGTATTTTTATGCCCTTTTTATGGTGCAGAAACGGAGAGAAACTTGTTAAGATTTGACGAAATGAACCTGCCCGGGGATATTTCCCGGGCTATTGAAGACCTCGGTTTTGAGGAAGCCACGCAGATTCAGTCGGACGCCATCCCTTTGATGCGCGCCGGCAAGGACATTATAGGCCGTTCGCAGACGGGTACAGGTAAAACGCTCGCGTTTGCCGTACCTGCGGTAGAACTTATCAACACAAACGAGCGCGGTGTACAGGTACTTGTGCTTTGCCCTACGCGTGAGCTTGCTTTGCAGGCTTGCGGCGAGGTGCGTAAAGTTGCCCGCTATAAGCGTGGCGTAGAGGCCGCAGAGGTATACGGCGGCTCGTCCTTCGAGCGCCAGTTTACGCTTTTAAGGCGCGCCAATATCGTAGTCGGCACACCCGGACGCGTAATGGATCATATGCGCCGCGGCACATTGAAACTCGAACATATCAAGCTCGTAGTGCTCGACGAGGCGGATGAAATGCTTAGCATGGGTTTCCGTGAGGATATTGAAACCATTTTAAGCGAAACGCCCGAGAGCCGCCAGACGGCGCTTTTTTCGGCTACCATGCCACCCGAAATACTTGCTCTTACAAAAAAATTCCAGCATGATCCGGAGATGGCGGCGGTGGAAGCCCCGCGCATGACGGTTGACAGCATCGAGCAGTTTTACTGCTCCGTACCCATGGGTAAAAAGCTCGAAGC
>JAEZLG010000018.1 GCA_023435855.1 Bacillota bacterium
CGACAACCTGCAAAATTCGAAGCTTATAAAATGGCACCGTGTGCCCAAGGTGCAAATCCGGGCGCGACGGGTCCGCGCCGAATTTGATTTTCAGCTTTTTACCGCTTCTAAGCTTTTCTAAAAACGCTTCTTCATTTACAATCTCTGCGGCGTCGCGCCTGATTTGATGAAATACCTGCTGCGCGTCCATATGCTCCTCCTTCATAAATAAAAAACGGCTCAAGCTTAAGCTTGAGCCATCATATCCGCAATGCTGTTCATGCCTGCGGCGAAGTCGACTCAAGCCTGCTTCTATAGTAGCAGACCGACTTTGCATAAGCATAAACTTTGTTCAACTTGCGCATGGAGTGTCCTCCGAAGGGCTTGTTTTTCGTATTGTACCCGTCTTATATGGCAAAAGCAAGCAAAAACAGGCTCAATTGAGAATATATTATCGCGGTTTCGCTACATAAATCTCCGCGTCAATGGTGACCTCACGGATATGTTCTACTGTAAGGCGCGAGGTGTCCACATGGAAAAGCATGGGCGTAAGGTTTAAAAAATCGTTGAGCTGCTCGCGCGAAACGGGAAGTGTATGAACAACGTGAATTTTCTCAACCACATCCAGATGCTCTTTCAAGTGTTCCGTCACTCGCGCGGGGGAGTAGGCATTCGAATGAAGCTCCTCTTTGGCGGCTTGCCGAATTTCTTGTAAATAGCTCTCCCCGGGTATGACCTTTAAGACAATTCCATAGGGCTTTACTATGCGCGTGAACTCAGCATAGCCTGCAGGCGAGAAGATATTAAGAACTACGTCGGTACAGTTATCCTTTAGCGGTATGTTTGCAAGATCACCTACGAGCCAGACGACATCGTTGCCGCCGCGCGCAGCAATTTGTATGGCATCTTTTTCGATATCAAGACCGATTACATCCGCACAAGGGCCTGCAAAATCCTTCAGTCCAAGTGCGTAATAACCTTCACCGCAGCCTGCGTCCAAGATAAGAGGCGCAACGGATTTCATATGCCTCAATGCGGCTTCGCAAACGGTGTGAAGTATATGGTCATAAAAGCCCGCGCGAAAAGCCCTTTGTCGGCTTTCAAAAAGCGATGCATCATAGCCTCGGAATTTCTTTTGCGATGCGAAATTCACATAGCCTTTTTTAGCAATGTCAAAGCAATGGTTGTTTTCGCATACGAGGCTCGCATTGGAACTCGCCATCGCTTTGCTGCAAACGGGGCAGCGAAGATTCTTTTCTACCCTTATGAATTTATCCGTTCCTACCGACATAAGCCCATCCGTGTTCTTTTTTGCTATTTCTTTGCCAGATATTTCCTCATATCTATTGCTACAGCCATAAGAATGATAGCACCCTTGATGATATATTGGAGGTTGGTTGACACGCCTAACCACTGGAGCGCAACGGTAATAATCTGAAGCAAAATAACGCCCGTGATAATACCCGATATTTTGCCCGTACCGCCCGTAAACGACACGCCGCCGATGACGCACGCGGCGATGGCGTCAAGCTCCGCATTAAGACCTGCGGAGGCGTTATTGGAACCCACGCGTGCAGCCTCAATGAAGCCCGAGAAACCATACAGTATACCGGCCAGCGCAAACACTAAAATGATTGTCTTCATGACATTGACACCTGAAACGTTGGCCGCCTCGGGGTTTGCACCCACGGCGTACATGTTTTTGCCGAACGTTGTCTTATTCCAGATAAACCACATGATGGCTGTTGCAGCGATAGAGTAGAACACGTAGTAGGGGATTGCCACGCCAAACAGCGTGACGGTACCTTTCACGACCTCCTTATACGCCTCTGTGAGCCCCGCAATAGGCGCACCGCCGTTGTTGCCGAGGTTCATGTAGATGAGGATGAGGCCGTAGAGCATCAGCTGTGTCGCCAGCGTTACGATAAACGGGTGCAAGCTGAACTTCGCAACAAAAAAGCCGTTAAAAATACCGATAATGCAGCCGACTACCATCACGAGAAGCACTACTAAAACAATAGGCGGTGCGGCCATTTCCGGGAACATCTTACTCGTATATTCGCTTACCGGTTTTTGCAGAAGCGACGCAGATACGAGCATTGACAACCCCATGATGCGGCCTGCGGAAAGGTCTGTGCCCGTGAGTACGATGATTCCGCCTACACCAAGTGCCAGGAAGCTTCCGGAGGCTGCCTTCTTTAAGACGTCGATGATTGATTCAAAAGAGAGGAATGTCGTGGAAAACTTAGCGTTTGTGAGCGTGTAGATTTCCACGTAAATTACAAGGATAACGAGCACGATGTAGATCGCGTTGTTGAGCAAAAAGTCGCCCCAAACGCGCAGTTTATCCTGCGTGTCAAGCGCGTCGTATGCGCGTTTTTTCTCCGCGAGCCTTGCAAATAAGCCTGTTTTAGCGTTTATAGAGGATTTCTTATCCATAACGTCGTGCTCCTTCATACATACTTTGCTGCGAGCGTGAGAATTTCTTCTTGCGAGGTGGTGCGCGCGTTCACTTCACCGGCGATTCTGCCGTTGCTCATGACGATAATGCGATCGCATACACCCAACAGCTCGGGCATTTCACTGCTTACCATCAGCACCGTTTTACCGGATGCGGCGAGGTCAATCATGAGCTGGTAAATTTCATATTTTGCGCCAACGTCGATGCCCCGCGTCGGCTCGTCTAAAAGAAGTATGTCGGGCGTAGTAAGAAGCCACCTGCCCACAATCACTTTCTGCTGATTACCGCCGGAAAGCGAGCGTATTTTGGTTTTTTGCGATGGAGTTTTGATGCGCAATGTCTCGATCGCCCAACCGGTGTCCTTCTTCATATCTTTTTCGGATAGGTATAGATGATGTTTGATATAGCCTTTTATGTTTGCAATGGTTGTGTTTTCCAAAATGTCGAGTACGCCGAAAATGCCCGTTTGCCGTCGCTCCTCCGTAATGAGTGCAAAACCGTTTTTCATGGCTGAAGTGCTGTTGCGGTTGTGGATGACATTGCCGTTTTTTATGATCGTTCCGCTCTTTTTTGTGGCGACGCCGAAAATGGTTTCCATAAGCTCTGTGCGCCCTGCGCCGATAAGCCCCGCAAATCCCAATATCTCACCACGTCGCGCCTTGAAGGAAACATCCTTAAGGTTGAGATAGGTAGCAGAAAGATTATTGACCTCTAGCACAACATCACCCGGCGTATTGGTTTTCTCAGGATAGATATTGGTGATCTCGCGGCCGACCATCTGGCGGATTAAAATCTCCATGGTGAGATCTTCCGCTTTTGTGGTAGCGACCCAGTTGCCGTCACGCATGACGGTGACTTCATCGGAGATGCGCAGTATCTCGTTCATCTTGTGTGAAATATAGATAATGCCGCAGCCGCGTTCTCGCAGCATATGGATAATTCCGAAGAGCTGCTCTACCTCAGTTTCAGCCAGTGAGGAGGTGGGCTCATCGAATACGATGATCTTACTGTGAAAGGAAACTGCCTTAGCGATTTCTACCATTTGCCGCTGTGATACAGAAAGCGTGCGAATGATAGATTTTGGATCAACGCTTATTTCAAGATCGTTAAAGATCTCTTTCGTACGGCGGTACATTTCCTTATGGTCGACTGTGCCGAGTTTCGTTTTTGGGAACCGGCCGAGCCATATGTTTTCCATGACGGAGCGTGTGTGCACCTGGTTAAGTTCCTGATGCACCATCGCTACACCGCAGTCGAGCGCCTGTCTCGGCGATCTGAAATCTACCTCACGGCCTTCTAGAAGTATCGTGCCTGAATCCTTCAAATAGATGCCGAAGAGACACTTCATCAGTGTGGATTTTCCTGCGCCGTTTTCGCCCATAAGCGAATGAACAGTGCCGGGTTTTATAAGAATATGGACGTCGTCCAGCGCTTTGACGCCCGGAAATTCCTTCGTGATATTCTGCATTTCCAACAGATATTCGCCCATAGTTTCTCCCATCTGCCTTCGCGTATGAATACGCTGCGGTACGGGCGGTTTGCCCCGATATGTGCAAGATTTGCCTTTTAAAAGGGAGCTGCCGCGGTATACCGTGGCAGCTCCGCTCTTTTCACTTTATCAAATGCGTTTAATAAGCGTCAAGTAAAGGCTTATTTTCCGGTGAAGATAGCGTAGGGGATACGGATCTTCGCAACGCCCTCATCGACGTTAAAGCTCGTTGTATCGGCCATAAGTTCTTTGCCTGCGCCGATGTTCTTGGCAAGGTAGATAATACCGTCTGCCATGCCTTGCGCATCCTGCTTGATGGTACCGGTCATTTTGTTGTTAGCAATCGCGTCCTGCGCAACAGCCGTTGCATCAACGCCAAACACGGGAATGTAGCTTGCATCGGCAGCGCCTGTGTTGAAGCCCTTTTCGTTCATGGACTCGATTGCACCAAGAGCCTGGTCGTCATTGTTGGCGATGACAATCTCTATGTCGCCGCTGGTCAGCGAATAGGTGGTAAGTGCGGTATCCATAAGGTTCTTGGCGTTGGCGGCGGACCAGTTACCGTAGAGGTAATACGGGCTCACACCGTCGTCAGGCTGCGTGCTGTCGGTCTGGTTGGCAGCCGAGGGTACGAGCATCGTGGAGCCAAAGAGCGTATTGGCGTTGGAGACCGAGTAGAGGGTGCGACCGAAGGCTTCGGCATTGCCGAGCTCGCCGCGGAACATAACATAGCTGATTGCGCCGTCGCCGTTAAGGTCATATTTCGCCATGTTGCCTTCAGCGCTGAGGAAGTCATAGATCATCTGGCCCTGCATATAGCCGGCCTCATCCGCATCGGTGCCGACGAAGCAGCACTTCTCGTAGCTGTTTACAACCTCGTTTGAGACTTCGCGGTTGAAGAAGATGACAGGGACGCCCTTGTCCTTGGCAGCGTCAACGATGTTTTGAGCTGCCTCATCGGAGCCGGTGGTGACGATGTTGACAATGAGAAGGTTGCTGCCCTGGGTCAATGCAGTCTCGACCTGTGTGGTCTGCTTGGCCTGGTCGCTCGCTGCATCATAGAAGGTGTAGGCGATGCTTTCAGCCTTCAAGCCCTCTTCCATCGCTGCACGCACGGAGCCGATGTAGGTGTCGGAGTAGTCATAGAAGAATACACTTACGTTGAGTTCGCCGCTCGTGCCGCCCTTGGGTGTGCAGGCAACGAACAGGCTGAGCGCCATTGCGAGTACCACTAATACTGCCAGTGTCTTTTTCATGGTTTTTCCTCCTTGTCGATGTGTGGGCCGAACCGGTCGAAGATATGCGGGCATGGCCCTATATGTGTACTGTAATACGGCGCACATGTCGGAGGCTATGGGAAATCGTCCGCAAAAGCAATAAAATCATACGGAGTGTGCGACATCATTCGCTGATATACGAAATAAACTCTGAAGATTCGTTGGTTTCGATATACATGGGTATGCGGACAGACTGGTCTTTTTGCACAGTAAGCGTATCGGCAGGGTCCGCACCCGTTGCAAAGGCGTATGCTGCATCAAATATGGCATTACCGTGTGCGGGCAGATCCATCACTACGGTTCCCAAAATTTTGCCTTCATGTACAGCATCTAGGCCCTTATCCGTACCGTCTATACCCACGATGCAGTAGAAGTCTAACCCAAGCCGCTCCACAGCGTCCGCAGCACCCAGTGCCATATCGTCGTTGTTGCAGATGATGAGCTCAATCCTATCACCGTAGGAGGTTAAATACGTTTGCGTAAGCGCTGCGGCCTGATCGCGGTTCCAGTTGGCAATACCACCGTCCAGCTTTTCCATTTGGAAACCTTTTTGTTTAAGTGTCTCCACAGAGACCTCCGTGCGTATGATGGCATCCTGATGTCTGCGTTCGCCTTCGAGCATGATGTATTGTATAATACCGTCACCATTGGTATCTACACTTCTCGGGTCGAGACGGAAGCGGTTGATAACAATCTGCGCCTCAAGTGTGGCAGATTCGCGCGCATCGCTGCCGATATAAAGGATTTTGTCCCATTTGAGCATGTCCTCCTGCACGGGTTCACGGTTAAAAAAGACCACCGGGATGCCTGCGTCGCGCGCGCGGTCGATGATGCTGCCGGCATCCGTGCGATCTACAAGGTTTACGCATAATACATCGTAGCTAAGAGAAAGGAAACGTCCAATCTGTTCGTTTTGCGTAGCCTGACTCTCTCCGGCATCCGCAATGGAGATATTGACGCGTACGCCTGTGTTTTCTTCAAAAGCTGCGGCAGCCTCCATAAAGCTATCCATCATAGCGGAGATGAAGGTGTCATCTCCCTTGTAAATGCTAACGCCTATTTTGATGGCATCCCTCTTAGAAGTATTATTACAGGAAGAAAGCCCTAAACAAAGAAGGAGCATAAGAAGAATTGCGGTAAAGCGGATGATTGGTATTTTCACGCAAAAACCTCCTTTTAGCCTATCGGAAAGAGTATGGTGGAGATGGGTGGTTCGTACATGTTGTCGAATCGCGCGATGAATGAACCAAGCACTGCATTTTCAGCACGCCCGCCGTCGATGCGTGAGACCGCTTCGGCCACGGCAAGGTATCCTGCGTCGAACTCACTAGAGATGGCGAGTGCAGTGATTTTCCCGCTTTCAAGCGGGTTTCTAAGCGTTGCGTCGTAACCGATACCGTATAGGAGTGCACCTTTGTCCGTGAGCTGTGCGAGCATGAGCGTGGCGGCGGGATCGCAAGCAGCATAGACATGGCCAGGCGTAATATCGGAAACGTCTTTAGCATACACAATGTCGTAGGTAAATCCTGCTTCATCAAGTGCCGTAAAGAAATCTCCAAGGTGCTCACCGCCTTCGCTTTGCGCGACGGTGACGCTGCGTAAAGGCTGCTTTTCCATTTCAGCTACAAGTGCATAAGAGAGTGTATTAGCACCGAACGATACTTGGCTAATACCTTTGCTTAATAGAAGTTTATCTCCCGCGAGCACAAGAGGTATTGCAGTTTTGTTCTTCAGAAGCCACTCATTCAAATTCTCAGCGTCTGCGCGGTAAAGGATAATTGCGTTTGCACCGTTTTGAAGCTCGCGCTCAAGTGCTGCAGTCTGCGCGTCGGATGACGGATCGGTGATGCGCACGATGTGAAGGTCTGCGTTTTTCTCCAGTGCTGCACCGGTTAGCCCCTTCTCAAAGTTTTCGTCTTCAGCACAAAGAATGACAGAAACACCATAAACCTCAACCTCCGGTATGGAAAAAGATTGGTAAAAATAGAGTGCTGCAACCAACACGAGAAGCACCAGCGTACCTATAAAAATGCGTTTTTCCCTAAGGCCCATATTATTGATCCCCCTCCCTCAAATAGGGCACGACGGGGAGGTGCAGCGTGATGGTTGTGCCCACGTCCAACTCGCTTTCGATCATCACGCCGTACGCGTCGCCCGCATAGAGTTTTATGCGCTCATTTACGTTTTTTAAGCCTACACCCGAGCCCTTGGAGATGGGGAAGTGCTCTACCAAAAGCCTGTCCACAAGGTCTTTTTGCATGCCGATACCGTTGTCAGATACGGAGATGTAAAGATCCTGCTCATCGACGTGTACATTAACGCGAATCTCGCCGTCACCGTCCATGAAGTCCATACTGTGGTAGATGGCATTTTCTACAATCGGCTGCACCACGAGCTTGATAACGGCGAGGTCGAGAGCAGCATCCGGTACGTTAATGGAGTAGGAGAATTTGTCCTTGTAGCGCATCTGCTGTATGGTGAGGTAGCTTCGCGTGTGCTCCAGCTCGTCTTTGACAGGTATAAAGTTTTTACCTTTGCTGAGGCTTATCCGGAATAGCTTTGCGAGCGCCGATACAATGCGAACGGCCTCCTCCGGCTTGTTTTTCTCAATCATCCATACGATGATATCAAGTGTATTATATAGGAAATGCGGGTTGATTTGTGCCTGTAATGCGTCGAGCTCATGCCGCTGCTTTTCCTCATGCTCGTGTACGATGTCATCGGTAAGCTTTCGCATCTGGTCTACCATTTGCTGTATGGATTGACCTAAGTGCTGCACCTCGTACGAACCGCCGATGTAGATAGATTCGCCTTCGCCGCGATCGAGTTTCTGTACGGAATTCTCGAGTTGTTGTATGGGTCGGGGAAGACGTGTAGAGATAATCGCATTGATGAACACAAGTGCCTCAAAGAAGACGAGAAACATCATCAGTAAAAACAGAATGTCGTTTGCCGAATCAATCGTAAGCCCTACTTGCGGTATCACGCCAACCACGCGCCAGCCTGTATAACTTGCTGAGCGGATGATGAGCGTGCTTTTGTGTTCACCGCTCTTTACGGTGTGGACACCGTCGGGCAGCGCGGTGGCGATGGCGTTGTTTTCATCATAAAGGCCTGTAGCGATAAGCTGCTGCTTAGGGTGGTAGAGTATGGTACCGTCTGAATCCATAAGATAAATGTAGCCCTCGTTGACGAGGGAGGTGTTGGAAAAAAGCTCCGAGAGCCCTCCGTACTTAAGGTTGATAAGGAGAACACCCTGCTCGGTGTGCGTACCGTAGGTGAGCTCCACCGCGCAGGAGAGGGATACGACGTAGCTGTAGCTCCCTTGGGAGCTAACAAACATAGTTTGTACCGTAGGTGTGGAAAAATGGAGGTTTTCCGTTTGTTCAAGTGCTCGATGGAACCACTCACTCTCCGTCGCGTTAAAACCCTTTTTGAGCGTAGCGGGCGGTGCGGTCGCGAGCACGTTTCCGTTTGCATTAAAAAGTACGATGTTTTCCACTAGGTTGGTGTTGTTGTCATAAAGAAGCTGTAGTTTTTCGTCGACAGAATTTCCGTTTAGGTCTGTGTTTTTGATGACACCGTAGCCGAGCGAGTCCGAAAGCCGTATCATGCTGCGAAGATAGGAGTTGAGCGATTGGTTTACCTGCTCCACAAGCTGCTGATTTTCGCTTCGAACGTTTGATTGGAGCTGGCTGGAAAAACGCATGTAAAACATGAGACCGGATAACACGATGGCGACGAGTGCTGATACGGTGAAGCTTATGAACACCGAATAGCGTATACTACCTTTAAAAAAGCCGCTTAAGAAGCGCTCTATGCCGCCCTTGTCCTTACTCATATCGTTACCGTATCTTGCCGTCTGTAGCGTGCGGGCGTCATGCCGAAGCGCCGTTTGAAGACGTGTGAGAAATAATTAGGCTCTTCATAACCCACGGCGTAAGCCACGGTTATGGTTTTCATCTCCGGGTCACGAAGAAGCGTCACAGCGTGCTCCATGCGCACTTCCGTTAGGTATTGTACGAAACTTCTCCCGGTCTCTTTTTTGAATACTTCAAAAAAGTACGAGCGGGAAACGTGCAAATACTCGCATACACTTTCTGCCGAAAGGGAAGCATCCCCGTAGTTTTCTTCAATGTAGTTTACGGCTTTTTCGGCAAGGAGCCGCGGCATACTTTCCCGACGGCGTATCACAAAGCCGCGAAGGGAGCAGCATATGTCGGTGAGCCATGATCGAATCTCAGCGGACTCTATATCCGTACCGATACGTGAAGCAATGCGGTCCGTAAGCTCCGTTTCCCCGGAAAGGCCATAACGCACCACAATGCGGTTGAGCGCGTTGCATACGGAAATGAGGTGCGCTTGTTTCTGCCACATAGTATCCTCAGGGCTTTCAAGCATCTGCATCAGACTGTTTACTGCATCATCCACCAGCGAAGAAGCTCCCGTGCGCACAGCGCTTAAAAGCAGCCTTTCATTGCGTTCATCCAAAATATTGCTATACCCGCCACCTGTTTCAGCGTCTCCGATGTAAATGGCACGCCCTAAACCCGGCTCCCCACGGTATTCCAGTGCGTCGCGCGCCTGTGCATACGCCTCCGGCGTGTCGCAAAGAGAAAGGTAGGGTTTACTCACACCGCAGGTTACGCGCACATCCAAAATGCGCTTGCAGCGGCCTGAAATATCGTTACACAAAAGTACCGCAAGGCTCACGGGATCCGTTACCTCCCACGCGGTGACGGCGACGAGCTGAGATATTCCCGAGCAAAGTGCCGTGCGGCAGCGACCGGCTAAAGTTTCCTCGATGAGCTGTGCAACCGAAATGGGTACTAAGGCGTTCTCCAGAGGTTCTTGGCGCGTACCCTGCGGAGCAATATCAAAAACGAGCACCAAATTTTCCGCTGCCGAGCCAATTTCGATACCATAGGCGGATAAACCATCAGATATTTCCTCGATTGGCATGCGCCGCCACAGAAGATCGTTGAGGAAACGCTCTTTCATAACAGGGAGCGCTTGCTCGTATTTTTTCCGTAGTGCGGCGATGTCGAGCTTTTCACTGTATTCGCGGTCAAGCTGCGCTTTCATACGTAAGAGCATTGCAGAAAGCTCCTCGGCGTTGACGGGTTTTAAAGCGTATTCCGTAACGCCAAGCTTGATGGCTTGCCGCGCGTAGTCGGCGTCGTCAAAGCCGGAGAGTATCACAACCTTTGCACTCGGATGAAGCGTACGAAATTCAGCGATCATGGATAGCCCGTCCATGAAGGGCATCTTGATATCCGTCAGAAGAAGATCCACCTCGTTGGCTTCCGCCTTTTCGATGGCTTCCAAACCGTTTTCAGCCTCCGCGACGACCTCAAAACCGAGGCCTTCCCAGTCGAGCCGGGTGACGATGCCCTCGCGCACCTCTGCCTCATCGTCGACAATCATGGCTTTGTAATTCTTCATCAAGACTCCTTTGTATAACGGATGAAAGGAAATAAGATTTATACGATTCAGCATTATCATAATAATATAAAAATTTGGGAGTGGCAACGGTACCGCGGGAGAATAGGACCGGTGTACAAGCATTGACACTTTGCTTTCTTTGGGCTTATAATGGCAGAGTTCATGGGGGAGTAGTTGCCGCGTTTTCGCGGTGCAAGTCAACATGCTGGTGAAAACCTGGCTTGCATGAAATAACAAGACCCATGTACGGCACGCGCCGTATATGGGAATGGCTTTTGCCGCATATCGGACGCTTGCGCCCGATTTTTTGTTGGAGGATTTTCTATGGGTCTTCTTGAAATCATCATACTCGCTGTAGGGCTTTCAATGGATGCATTTGCCGCGGCGCTGTGCCAGGGGCTATGCATGAAAAAGTTGAGCATCAAGCACGCTGCTGTGGTTGCGCTGTTCTTCGGCGGCTTTCAGGCGCTCATGCCATTTATCGGATGGGTTTTGGGTAAGCAGTTTGAGGCGTATATCACGGGATTCGACCATTGGATTGCATTTGTACTTTTGTGTTTCCTCGGCGGGAAGATGATGGCGGATGGATTCAAAAAGGATGGGGAATGCGAGATCTGCCAAGAGTTTAGCGTTAAGCGCGTACTCGTACTTGCTATAGCTACAAGCATCGACGCGCTTGCGGCCGGTATCACCATCGCGTTTTTGAATGCCGACATTTTGCCGACGGTGCTCCTCATAGGCACGGTTACCTTCGGTATTTCCTTCGCGGGTGTCGCCATCGGCAACCGCTTCGGCTCCGGTCTTGCGAACAAGGCGGATATATTGGGTGGTGCAGTGCTTATTTTAATCGGGTTTAAGATACTCTTGGAGCATTTGGGCGTATTTGCATAAGAAATCTGCTCGCGATATAGTTATAGAAAAGCGCGTATTGGGAGGGGTTGTGATGGAGCAAAAAGACGTTATCAAAAATAACCGTACCTTTATGAAAAGCGGTTTCGGGAAAACGAGTATGGAGAGCGACCAGCGTAAGGGATTACCGCAGCCTTCGCCTTTTAAGGTATGCGGCGGCAAGCGTGTGGCGCTGTCCAGGGATTTTCATGCTGTAGTTTTAAACAGCGATTTTCTTTCGCTTCTAAATGCTCGCGTCAGCCGCCGCGCCTATGCGGATACGCCTCTTTCGCTTGGCACGCTTTCGTTTCTACTTTGGAGTGTGCAGGGCGTAAAGATTATAAAAAGCAATTTGACATTTCGCACCGTTCCATCAGGCGGTGCACGGCACCCGTTTGAGGTTTATCTTACCGTGCGAAATGTAGAAGGGCTTGAAAAAGGGCTTTACCACTATTTGGCGCAAACGCACGAACTTGAACTTCTTAACCCTATCGAGGATGTAGAAAAGCAGGCGCTTCCCGTGCTTAATAACCAAAGCTTCACGCTGTCAGCGGCCGTCACCTTCTTCTTAGCCGCCGACATTTACCGCACGGAATGGCGCTATACGGAGTCCGCTGCGAAGCTTGGGCTGATCGATGCCGGCCACGCGATGCAAAACCTCTATTTAAGCGGTGAGGCGGCGGGCCTCGGGATGTGCGCCATCGCCTCCTACGACCAAACATTGGCAGACGCATTTTTCTCGCTTAATGGTGATGAGGAATTTGTCGTATATGCCGCTGCTGTAGGCACTCTGTAAATCAACAACAAATAGGAAACGTGCAAAGCGGCGGGGAACCCCGCCGTCTTTGTATGTACCGGTAAGATAAAATCAATTCCCATTCTTGTTCGTTAAATAAATATCTTCTGCATTTGGGAACATTCATCTTGTATCTCTCATATACCGGTGATACAATATGTAGTACACCCGCAAAGAAAAACTACCAAATATTGACAGGAGACCCCATATGGAAACCTTAGGCAAAAACGCTTTGACGGTTCTCGAACGCAGGTATCTGGCGAAAAACGAAAAAGGAGAGCTGATTGAGACGCCTGAAGGGATGTTCCGCCGCGTTGCGGACGCCGTAGCCGAGGCGGACAGGCTTTACGATACAGAAGCGGATGTGAAAAAAACGTCCGATGTGTTTTTCAACATGATGAGCAACCTTGTGTTCATGCCCAATTCACCTACGCTCATGAACGCAGGAAAATCCATGGGGCAGCTTTCCGCTTGCTTTGTACTTCCCGTGGACGATTCCATGACCGCCATTTTTGACGCGGTAAAAAATGCCGCGCTCATCCATCAAAGCGGCGGCGGAACGGGATTTTCCTTCTCAAGGCTCCGTCCGGCGGGCTCCATGGTGCGCTCCACGGGTGGCGTAGCCTCCGGACCCGTGAGCTTCATGAAGGTGTTTAACGCCGCTACCGAGGCGGTGAAACAGGGTGGCACGCGCCGCGGCGCGAATATGGGTATACTCCGTGTGGACCATCCGGACATCGTCGAATTCGTCCGCTGCAAAAGCGATCTTGCGGAAATCACCAATTTCAACATCAGTGTCGGCTTAACCGAAGCCTTTATGCAAGCGGTAGAGGCGGACGAGGAATACAACCTCATTGACCCGCGTTCAAAAGAGCCATTGGAGAAGAAGCGCGCACGGGAGATATTCGATCTGATTGTAGACATGGCTTGGCAAAACGGCGAACCGGGCATCGTGTTCCTCGACAGGATGAACCGCGACAACGTCGTGCCTTCCGTAGGCGAAATCGAATCCACCAACCCTTGCGGGGAGCAGCCGCTTCTGCCGTATGAAAGCTGTAATCTCGGCTCAATAAACCTCATGAAGATGCTTCGGGAAACCTCTTCAGGATATGAAATCGACTACGAACGACTTGGTAACACCATCGATACCGCCGTCCATTTTTTGGATAACGTGATCGACATCAACAAGTATCCACTCCCCGAAATAGCCGAAATGACGCGTTCTACCCGAAAAATCGGCCTCGGTGTGATGGCGTTTGCGGATATTCTATACCGCCTCAAAGTCCCTTACAATTCAAAAGAGGGTGTTGATTTAGCCGAAAAGCTCATGAGCTTTATTCAAGTGCGCGCAGATCGTGCGAGCGCAGCGCTTGCAAAAAAACGCGGTACATTCCCGCTGTATGAAAAGAGTACGCTCAATCAAAGCAAGAAGCCTCTTCGAAACGCTACCCGCACCACCATCGCACCTACGGGTACCATTTCCATTATTTGCAATGCATCAAGCGGTGTTGAGCCGCTGTTTGCGCTGGCGTTTTTCCGAAACGTCATGGATAATGACGAGCTTCCGCAAGTAGACCCGTACTTCGTCGAGGTCGCCAAGCGCGAGGGATTTTATTCGGACGAACTGATGCGCCGCATTGCCAAGGACGGCACGCTTCACAACATCGACGAGGTACCTGAGTATGTAAAGCGCGTGTTTGTAACCGCGCACGACATTACGCCCGCAGATCATATCAACATGCAGGCAGCTTTCCAGAACCACACCGATAATGCAGTCTCCAAGACCGTCAACTTTAAGCATGAAGCTACCCGCGAGGACGTATCCGAAGCCTTCGTACTCGCCTATAAGCTCGGCTGCAAGGGTGTTACCATCTACCGCGACGGCAGCCGCACTGGGCAGGTGCTAAACCTCGGTGTCAAAAAAGAGGAGACGCCCGAAAAGAAAAAAGAAATTAAGACCATAGCACATGCACACATAACACCGCGCCCGCGCCCGGAAGTGACGCGCGGTATCACTGAAAAGGTAGTAATCGGATGCGGCAATCTTTATGTTACCGTTAATTACGATGATGAGGGCATATGCGAGGTGTTTGCAAACCTCGGTCGTGCAGGCGGCTGTCCGAGCCAGAGCGAGGCAACGAGCAGGCTTATATCAAGCGCTTTGCGCTCCGGTATGGATGCGGAAAACATCATCGAGCAATTAAAGGGCATCCGCTGCCATTCTACGCTGCGCCAACGCGCTACGAACAAGAATATTAAGGTGCTTTCCTGTCCCGACGCCATCGGCAGGGTGCTCGAAAAAGTTGCAAAAATGAAGGCTGAGGAAGAAAAGCAAAGAAACGGTTCTTCCGAAAAGCACGAGCTCGAACCCGCTGAGGAGACGGAATTCCACGACGTCCCCTTAAACGGCCATGCGGGGCTTTCCATAGAAAAGCCCGCGGGCGTGCCATGTCCCGAGTGCGGGAGCGACATGGAACATGAGGGCGGTTGCGTGATTTGCAGAGGATGCGGATATTCTAAATGTGGTTAATAAACTGCCTGTTCGCTGAAAAAATGCCCATTTGGTAGGGCAAAAACAGTTTACAAGCCGCCGCGTGGCTGATACAATAGCAAGTGGCGGCTGTTTATCAGACGTTACTTTTACATGTTCTAATCTACACCATTAGGGGGATTTTACTTCCATGAAAGACTACACCGCAGCAAACATACGCAACATCGGAATTTTTGGGCATGGCGGCGAGGGAAAGACCACTTTGACCGAGGCGATGCTCTTCAATGCCGGCCTTATCGAAAGGATCGGCCGCGTTGAAAACGGTAATACCACCACCGACTACGATCCCGAAGAAAACAAGCGTGCAATTTCTATCAATGCTGCGCTGGCTCCCTTAGAGTGGAAGGATGTTAAGATCAACATCATCGACGCACCGGGTTTCTTCGATTTTTACGGCGAAGTCTATGCAGCAATGGCGCTTGCCGACGCAGCCCTTATCGTGGTTGGCGCGGTCAGCGGCCCGGTCGTTGGTGTTGAGAAGGCCATGGAGCTTTGCAAGGAACATAATATGGCGCGCATGATGGTCGTCAATCAGATGGACCGTGAAAACGCCAATTTCGAAAAAGTCGTTGGCGAACTGGTTGCGAAGTTCGGCCCGAGCGTGGTTCCCATTCAGATTCCCATCATGGACAAAGGCGTTTTCAAGGGTTATGTGGACGTCGTCAATAAGACCGCCAAGCTGTTCGACGGCAAAAACGAAAAAGAGACCGCAATTCCCGACGCACTCGCAGCATCCACACAGAAATTCTACGAAGCACTAACCGAAGCTGCTGCAGAAAGCGAAGAGGCATTGATGGAAAAATTCTTCGAGGAGGGAGAGCTCTCCCACGAGGAAATCATCCGCGGCCTCAGTCGCGGCGTGCGCGAAGGCGCAATCACGCCCGTAGGCTGTTGTGCGGCACTGCCGAACATCGGCGTGGCGACGCTTCTTAATAACCTTGTATACTACATGCCGGCCGCAAGCGACGTGGCTGCACCGCATGCTGTTAACGCTAAGACCGGCGAAACCGTTACAATCGACAAGAACGGAAAGTTCGCGGGACAAGTTGCCAAAACCGTGGTCGATCAGTTCGGCAAATACTCCATCATCAAGGTATATAGCGGCACGCTTACCGTGGACGTCGTGCCTTACAACAGTGCCTCCGACAAGAGCGAAAAAGCCACAGCCCCCGGCATTATGCGCGGCAAGAAGCTCATTCCCGTTGATAAGATTATCGCCGGCGATATCGGAGCTCTCTCTAAGCTTCAGTACACAAACACAGGCGATACGCTTTGCGACGCATCTGCACCCGTTGTGTTCGATAAAATTGCGTTTCCCGAGCCGGCCATCGGCCTTGCTGTAAGCGCCAAGAAGCAAGGGGAAGAAGATAAGGTCTTCGCAGGCCTCAACAAAATCCTCGAAGAAGATCCTACAATGGCGCTTGAAAAGAACGTAGAAACGGGCGACGTGCTCATTCGCGGTTTAGGCGAAATGCATATCGATGTTATCTGCGCCAAACTCAAAAACAAAAGTGGTGTAGAGGCTGCACTTGCTGATCCTAAAGTACCTTACCGTGAGACCATCCGCGCTACCGCAGAGGCCGAAGGTAAACATAAGAAACAGACGGGCGGCAGCGGTCAGTTCGGTGTTGTTAACATGCGCTTTGAACCTTTAGAAAGCGGCGAATTTGAATTTGTAAACGCCATCGTCGGCGGCGTGGTGCCCCGCGAATATATCCCCGCAGTCGAAAAGGCAACGCGTGAGGCGCTGCAGCGCGGCGTACTCGCCGGCTATCCCATGATCGGCATAAAGGCGACGCTGTTCTTTGGCAAGTACCATCCCGTGGATTCTAAGGAAGTCGCGTTTAAATCCGCAGCGAGGCTCGCTTATAAGGAAGCCTGCGCGCACGCGAGCCCGACCCTTATTGAACCCATCTACCGCTACGAGATACTTGTTCCGAGCGATTACATGGGCGATGTGATAGGCGACCTTAACCGCCGTCGCGGCCGCATGCTCGGCATGAACCCTCGCGAGGGCGGCAAGACCGAAGTCGTTGCTGAAGCACCGCTTGCCGAAATGTTCAAATACGCCACAGACCTTCGTTCTATGACGCAGGCGCGCGGCTCGTTTAGGTCCGAGTTCGTTCGTTACGAGGACGTACCTGGCCAGAT
>JAEZLG010000214.1 GCA_023435855.1 Bacillota bacterium
GCTTTAGCCTGCCGCCGAGCACGGCTACGGAATCCTTGCCGTACAGAGCGTTATCGGCGGCGTCAACGATAACTTCGCCGCTCAGGATAAGAAGATTGTCCTTGGTGGAAATGCCGTTTTTAAAGCCTGCTGTTTTAGAGAGGCTGCCTTCACCGTTTATTGTAAGATCGTCCTTAGAAAACAGCGCGCCGTTTGGCTCTTGTGCCTCCGCGTCGGCGTATTGAAAATTCATGCCACCGTCAAAAAGCGCGTTTTTCGTACCCGCCGCCAAAGTGACGACAAGCTTTTCGCACTGTGATGCGTAAACTGCTGCTCCCGACTTATTTGTGATGCTCGCACCGTTGAGCACGATGCGCACATTGTCATTTTTTGATGCGGCGACAGCAATTTGCCCGTCATTTAGCGTGCCGCTCACCACATAAACGCCTCCGGACGTTATGGTGATGTCACTCCCGTTCACCATAACGCCCCGCCCCGTAACCGTTGCGGAATCGCCATTGAGCGCGATTTGCGTATCGCTTTTTGTAAATGACGTTTCAATATCGCTTGCGGAAAGTACGACCTTAAGTGCAGCAAGGCCCGTGGGTGCAGGTGCATCCCACAGGCCTTCGTTTTTCATAATGTTACAACCTAAGCTAAACGGCGCAAGCAGGAAAACCGTAAGTACTATGGCAAGAATCCTTCCGTTTTTCATTCGGAAATCCCCTTTCCCATTACGATATTTCACGTAATCATTCCAACTCAAACGCACCCGTATAAAGTTTGTAATACTGCCCCTTTTCCGCAATCAGCTGCTCGTGGCTGCCGCGCTCTATGATGCGGCCGTGCTCGAGCACCATGATGACATCTGCGTTTCGTACCGTTGAAAGGCGGTGCGCAATCACAAACACCGTGCGGTTTTTCATTAATGCATCCATACCGCGCTGCACGATTGCTTCGGTACGCGTATCGATGGAGCTTGTCGCCTCGTCGAGTATCATCACAGGAGGGTCAGCTACTGCCGCCCGTGCTATGGCGATAAGCTGACGCTGTCCCTGCGATAGGTTGCTGCCATTTTGGGTGAGCATCGTTTGATAACCCTCGGGCAATCTTGTAATAAAGTCATGTGCACCGGCGAGCTCGGAAGCCTTTATACATGCCTCATCCGTAGCGTCAAGCCTTCCGTAGCGGATGTTATCCATAACGGTTCCGGTAAATAGGTTCGTATCCTACAAAACCATGCCTATGGCACGTCTTAAGTCCGACTTCTTTATCTTGTTGATGTTGATGCCGTCATAGCGTATCTTGCCGTCTGCAATGTCGTAAAAGCGGTTTAAAAGGTTCGTAATCGTTGTTTTACCGGCGCCCGTCGCGCCTACAAAAGCTACCTTCTGCCCCGGCTCTGCAAACAGCGTTATATTTTTGAGTACCGGTGTATCCTTTACATAGCCGAAATCCACATCCTGCATGCGAATGTCGCCCGTAAGCTTCACATAGCTATTCGTACCGTCTTCATTCGGGCGCTTCCATGCCCAAGCTTCCGTGCGCTTTTCGCACTCTTTCAGTACACCGTTTTCCTCGCAGACGTTGACGAGCGTCACATTTCCATTATCTTCCTCTGTAGCCTCGTCGAGTACCGTAAAGATACGGTCCGCTCCCGCAAGCGCCATGATCACAGCGTTGATCTGCTGCGATACTTGGTTGATGTTTCCCGCAAACTGGCGCGTCATGTTCAAAAACGGAACCACGACGCTTATGCTGAACGCAAGCCCGGAAATGCTTATGTTTTTTGTCTTCGTTAATAAAAATATACCGCCCGCTGCCGCCACGACAACGTAGAGCAAATTGCCGATATTGCCGATGACCGGGCCTAAAATGTTGGCGTATTTGTGTGCCTGCTCCGAGTTATGGAACAGCTCGTCATTGACCTTATCGAAACCTTCCTTTGTCGCTTCCTCATGGCAGAATACCTTCACGACCTTTTGGCCGTTCATCATCTCTTGGACGTAGCCTTCCGTCTTGCCGATGGAGCTTTGCTGCTGCATGAAGTATTTGGCGGAGCTGCCGCCAATCTTCTTGACGACAAGAACCATAAGCACTACGCCCAAAAGCACCACCATGGCCATCCAAACACTGAAATAGAGCATGAGGGAAAATATCGTAAAAACACTCACACCCGACATCAAAAGCTGCGGCATGCTCTGGGAAATGAGCTGGCGGAGCGTATCGATATCGTTTGTGTAAAGGCTCATGATATCGCCATGCGGATGGGTGTCGAAATACTTAATGGAGAGGCCTTCCATTCTGTCAAACAGCCTTTCGCGCATCTTTTTTAACGACCCCTGCGTAATGACTGCCATCGCGCGGTTGTAGGTGAACGACGACAGCAAAGAAACCACATACAAGCCTATGAGTATATATATAAACCGGAAAATCTGAGGTCCTATAATCGCCCAGCCTGCCCCTTCGTTGTTTTCAAGCACCGCGATGATGTTTTGCATGAAGATGGAGGGTATGGAAGATACTGCCGCAGAAAAGACTATGCAGGCGAACACCAGCGGCAGCGCAACGGGATAGAATTGAAACAGCATCTTTAGAAGCCGCTTCATAGTCCCTTTTCTGAAAGAGGCGCGTTTTTTCATTCCTGTTCACCCGCCTTACTCTGCGATTCGTAAATCTCGCGATAAATTTCGCTCGAATTCATTAGTTCTTCGTGTGTACCAACGGCAGCGATACTGCCCTTATCCATAAGCACGATTCGATCGGCTTCCTTAACGGAGGCAACGCGCTGCGCGATAATGATTTTCGTAGTTTCGGGAATGTAGCGGTGGAACGCCTGCCTTATTTTTGCGTCGGTATGCGTGTCGACGGCGCTCGTGGAATCGTCGAGAATCAATATTTTAGGCTTTTTCAAAAGCGCGCGCGCTATGCATAAGCGCTGTTTTTGTCCGCCCGATACATTGGTGCCCCCCTGCTCGATGCGGGTATCATACCCATCGGGAAACCGCATGATGAAATCGTCCGCCTGTGCGAGTATGGCAGCTTCCTTTATTTCTTCGTCCGTTGCATTCTCGTTGCCCCATAGGAGGTTTTCGCGTATGGTGCCTGTAAACAAAAGGTTTTTTTGGAGCACAACAGAAACCATATTTCGAAGCGTTTCGATATCGTATGCTCGTACATCGAGTCCGCCTACTTTCACCGTGCCCTCCGTGGCGTCGTAAAGACGCGGGATAAGCTGTATAAGCGAGGATTTTGATGAACCCGTGCCGCCTAGAATTCCTATGGTCTCACCGGACTTAATACTTAGGTTGATATTTTCAAGCGCCATGCGCTCGGCTTTTTCGCTGTATCGAAAACTTACATCGCTAAATTCCACCGAGCCGTCCTTCACGTCGTATACGGGGTTTTCTGGGTTTGTAAGCGTGCTTTTTTCCTTAAGCACCTCAACGATGCGGTGCCCCGATTCATCCGCAATGGCAATCATCACAAACACCATGGAGAGCATCATGAGACTCATGAGTGTCTGGAAGCTGTATACCATAAGCGAAGAAAGCTGGCCAACGTTAAAATCAAGCCCACCTGTGGTGACGATGGTGTATGACCCCAATGTTAAAATAAGCACCATGTTCACATACAGGCAAAACTGCATGAATGGGCCGTTGTAAGCCAGTATCTTTTCTGCAATGGTGAATTCCGAGGCAAGCGCCGTGGCGGCTTTACTGAGCTTTTGCTTTTCGTAGTCTTCGCGCACGAAGGATTTCACCACGCGTATGCCTTGTATGTTTTCGTGGATAGAATCGTTGAGTTCATCGTATTTGGGGAACAGACGTTTAAAAATCGGGAACGCCTTTTTAATAACGAAATAGAGCCCTACTGCAAGCAGCGGTATCATAAACACGAATATGAACGCGAGCTTGCCGCCCATGATGAACGCCATGACGATGGCAAAAATGAGCATAAGAGGGCTTCTTATTGCCGTGCGGATGATCATCATATACGCATGTTGCACAAACGTTACATCCGTAGTGAGCCTTGTCACAAGCGAAGAAGAGGAAAACCGGTCGATGTTTTCAAACGAAAAGGACTGAATGTTGTAGAACATATCCTTCCTCAGGTTACGCCCAAAGCCGCTCGCAGCGGTGGCGCTGGTGCTCCCTGCAAGCCTGCCAAACGTCAGGGAAATGCTCGCCAAAACGAGAAGAACCACCCCGTATTTTAAAATCGTATCGAGTCCTGTACCCGCTTTGATCTCATTCACCAACCGTGCCGTGATAAACGGAATAATGCACTCGATTATAACCTCAAATGTTATGTATGCCGGGGTCAGGAGGGATAACTTTTTATATTCTCTTATGCTCTTAATGAGTGTCTTCCACATAAGGTTGATTTACTCCTTACTATTGCCTTTGGCACCTTGTGCGCCTGCCATAAGATCAGCATCGGATTTAAGCGTATCTAAATGCGAAGTCAGCTTTCCTAAAATAGCTTCAAACGTGTTCTTTTCTTCTTCATTTAGGCACGCAAACATTCTACTTAGGGTGTAGGTATAATGCTCATATGCCTTAACGGCCATACTCCGTCCGTATGGCAGAAGTGATAGTTTCATCTGTCGCTTGTCGTCGGCGCTTTTTGTTCGCTCAATGAGCGAGGCCTCCTCCATTTTACCGAGTATCTCACTCAATGCAGCAGGGCTTACTTCAAGTGCGTCCAGCAATTCTTTTTGTGTAAGGCAGCCGCGCTTTAAAAGCATCACGAGTATACGCCTCTGCCCCGCTTTGCCGCCCGTTTGGTAGTAAAGAAAACGCCCACATACCCGTAAACGAGCAGCGAGCGCGCGCTCCAACTGCAATTCCAACGCGTCTCAGCCTCCTATCGTTCGGTACCGAACGATATTATACATCGATGGAATCGGTTTGGCAACCTATACTTGTTTGCAGATACAACGCTTTTGGCGAAAACGGTCAGCGTTATCCGCTAACTAATTACTTTTTTTGTGCATCTACCCGGTGATTTAACATCTGCATTGTGACCGCCATGAGAACAAGAAACCCCAGCATGTAATACGGGAACAGAGCATTGGTGAACTTAGCCGCAAGGAAGCCAAACAGGGGCGGCACGACCGTACCGCCTATGTATGCTGCTGCCATCTGTATACCCATGACGGATTGTGAGTTTTCCGCACCGAAATTCTTCGGTGTCTCGTGCAGCATGCTCGGGTACACAGGCGCACACCCTAAGCCCATCAGAAAAAACGCAGGGAGAAGCGCTTCGTTTGGAAGCGGCAGGAACACGAGTAAAATTCCGAGGCCTATAAGGGCATGCCCGAGGTTGATCATGCTGCGGTTTTTCAGTTTAAAGGTAAGAAAGCCCGAAAGGAACCTTCCCAACGTAATGCCGAAATAGTAAAGCGATATCCATTGCGTGGCGGTTTCTTTTACAACGCCGCGCTCGATGGCGAGGAAGCTGCTCCCCCAAAGGCCTGCTGTATACTCTATGGCGCAGTAGCAAAAAAACGAGATAAGCGCCGGGACAGCACCCGGCAGTTTTAAAATTTGGCCGATGCTTAAAACCTTAGGCTCAACGGTTGTACACTCACCCTCCTGCGTGGAACTTACTTCTGCCTTTTGCCATAAAGGAAGTGTTACAAGAAGTATCGCCACAAGACCGAACTGGATGTAGGAAACCGTGCGATACCCTGCCTGCCAAGAGCCCATACCTATGAGCGCTGCCGACATGACGACCGGTCCGAGCGTTGCGCCAATACCCCAGAAGCAATGGAGCCAGCTCATATGTTTAGCCTTATAGTGAAGCGCAATATAGTTATTGAGCGCAGCATCCACGCAGCCGCCGCCTAAGCCGAGCGGTATCATCAAAAGACAAAGCACATAGAAGTTGTTCACAAAGGAAATGCTAAGAAGCGCAACGGCGGTAAGCGCTACGCTCACAGCCGTTATTTTACCCGTGCCAAAGCGGCGGATAAGCCTTGCGCTTACAACGCTCGCCACCACCGTGCCTCCCGCCGCAATGACGGAAGCTAAGCCCGCATAGGATAGCGGTACACCTAAAGAGCCGTGAATGCTCGGCCACGCGGACCCTAAGAGCGGGTCCGGGAGCCCGAGGCTTATAAACGAAAGATAAATAACTACCAACAAAAGCATAGATATCATGACCATAGCATATTACAGGTAAAATTTAGTTGCAACCATAAAATAGACACTTGCGTTATAAGTGATAGAAGAACAAGGAGGTTGTATCATGTTCAAACGCTTAATGACTTTACTTCTCATATCGCTCGTCGCGCTCACGCTCGTATTCGCTGCAGGCTGCGCAAAAAAGAACGCCGATATGAGCGCCGATGTGACACTTGAAGAGCTCGCAAACGAGATCATGGAGTCCGACGAGAGTTACGGCTCACTTTTCCCTCTTGAAGACGAATACTATGTAAATGGCTACGGCGGAAGCATCGACAACATGGAAGAGCATGCTTTTTATGAGGGATTCAGCATTTCCTCGGTGCGCATTTTCCTCGCAAAAGCCAAAACGGAAGCGGATATTGCGACGATTGAAAAGGATTTTGAAGCCGCCCGTCAGTCTGTGGAAGATGTTTTTAAAACCTATCTGCCGGATCCGTATGAGATGGCTAAAAACGGCCGCGTTATAACGAAAGGCCCCTATGTGATGATGATTATCGGGCCGAACGTGGATAAAGTGCAGGAAATATTTGAAGGGCATATTAAGTAAGTAAAAAAACCGTAGTATAAGGCAGGCGATAAAACACCTGCCTTGTGCTATATAGTTGCTTACTTCAACTTTCCCGCTCCCAAAGTATGGGAAAATTCATCGAAGCTAAATAGGAACAGTGCATCATCATACGAGGAAACGTCGAGGATTTCAAGCGTGTGTGCATTTGTGTAGCGAAGATCAACGAGGAGTATTTCATCGTAATCCTTCAATAGAAACGGTGCAAAGCTATGTGCATAGGAATCCTTAAACAGCACAAGCCGCTTTCCTAATCCCGCATCGGTCTTAATTTTCGCAGCCGATTGCATGGTGCCTAAGAAATAAGAGTATTGATCCTTTCTCTCAAGCCATTCAGGGAAATAAATGCTCGTTTCCTCGCTCCACGTAAGGTCGTTACGTAAAACGGAGAGCCTACCGTCTTCTAAAGGCGCTTCTATAGCATCCGGCGTATAAAATGGTACGCCGGACTTCGAATGGAGGGTGCCTAAAAACGATTCGGATATGGTTTTTACTTGAAAGTCCTCCCACACACGATGAACAAGCCCCATCTGCTTTGCCGCTTCAACATACGAGAGGTATGCGCCGTAGGTCGTCCAATGATGGTCGGTCCTATAATACACACCCGCAGCCTTGTTCTTTAGAAGCGTTTCCGCTATGGGGATACCTGTTGCAGCGCCATTAAACGCTAAGTATGTTTCATCGATATCAGAAAGCTCATCGGTCACGGGCACGTTTTTCGGCAGTGCCTCCTTATAAACTGCCGCAGCTGACGGTGCAAGAAGAACATACGTCGGTATCCCTGACTTCTTCGCAAACGCCATCACACCATCGATGTTTTTTATAAGCGCCTCGTTTGGCGTTTCTACCATGGGGAAAAGCCGCCCGCGTCCAATTCGTATGCCGTTGTTTTCGGTTTTTCCCATGGCGATTTCAAACGCGGCTTTTACATGCACGAATGTGTCACGAAAAGCGAAATGGTCGCTCATATACACTTCCCATGCCTTCATGTAGCTACCGTCGAGCAGCTTTTGGACGGTAAAACCGGGCGCTAAAGCAAGATTTCGGTTTTCAAGCTCCGAGAAATTCTTCTTGGGCAAAAGCAAACTCAGCACCAAAAGTATCCCCCACAGCGCGAAAACGACGGTCAAAAAATATCTTTGCATTTTCATAAGCAACTCCTAAAAGCGAAAGTACAAAAACGGGTTGTAAGTGCTGTTTACAAGATACGCGACCGTCACGAAAAACAACGCTACATACCCTACTATAGAAAGCGCATTTGCGGCTTTCATGCGCTTGAAGCGCTCCGAAATCCTTTTGAAAAACGGCGTGCAGCAAAGAGTCGATACGGTAAAGAGAAACGCATAGTTTCTCAAATAGTAAAGTGCAGACGTATTCACTACCGGTGTACCGACGCCGAACATGCGGGCAAAATAGGTACCCATTATACGCATATCCTCAAAACTGAAAAGCACCCAACCGATGAGCACAAAAAAGCAGGTATATAAACGCGAAACAATAGAAGGCGCTTTAGAAAGCGGCTTTAGGAGAAGGAATTTTTCAAGGGCGAGCAAAATGCCGAAATAGACACCCCACAGCAGAAAATTCCACGATGCGCCATGCCAAAAGCCTGTTAGCCCCCAGACTATGAGAATGTTCCGAAGCATCACCCATTTCCCTTTTCGGTTGCCGCCAAGCGGTATGTACACATAATCGCGGAACCATGCGCTAAGCGTCATATGCCACCTGCGCCAAAACTCGGTGATGCTTTTTGAGATATAGGGATAGTTAAAATTCTCATCGAAATACATGCCCAAAATACGGGCAATGCCGATGGCCATATCCGAATAACCGGAGAAATCGAAATAGATTTGGAAGGCGAATGCTATAATCCCCATCCATGAAAACAGCACGGAAGCCTCGGAGGCTTTCGCGTTTTGCGCCGCCTCCCAAAGAAGCCCTATGTTGTTGGCGAGGAGCACCTTTTTTCCGAGGCCGATTAGGAAGCGCTTTAAGCCCAAGACCGCATTGTCCAACCGAAGCGGCCTGATTTCAAGCTCGTTTTCAACCGTCACATAGCGAACGATTGGCCCGGCGATGATCTGCGGAAACAGCGTTGTATAGGTAAGGTAGTTATAATAGCTCGGCTCACTTTTTGTGGTTTGTCTCTTTACATCCGTTATGTAGGAGATGGACTGAAATGTGTTGAAGGAGACGCCTATGGGGAGCGGCATCATAAATAGAGGTATATCGAGTCCGAAAAGCAGATTGATATTCCCCAAAAAGAAATCCGCATACTTAAAAAACAAAAGTACGCCAAAGTTTGCCAAAACGTCGATTAGCCAGTAGAGCTTCACCTTCTTACTGTTCTGCCTGTACTTATCTATAGCTCTGCCGCAAAAATAATCCACGAGCGACAGTATGAGCATCACAAAAAGAAAGCGTACTTCTCCCCACGCGTAAAACGTTAGGCTCGCAAGAAGCAGCACAAGGTTTTTAAGCCTTTTCGGAGCAATAAAATACAGCAACAAAAGTACCGGAAAAAAATAAAACAAAAATACGATGCTGCTAAAAACCATGTTTTTCTCCCTGAGAAACTATCCTTTCATGGTATGCGATAAAACGTCTTTGCCTATCCAACGACGAAAGCGCACCTTAAGTTCCACAAAAAAAGCGCGAGCCCGAAAGCCCGCGCAAGGAAGATTCTTTAGTTTTGTCCGAGCATCAGTCGGATGATCTTTTTATCTGTCTCCCGCATGCCCTCGCGCGCAAGCTCGCCCACGTTTTTGATAGTGCTCTCAACACCCTTTGTGACGATTCCGTCACCGTCAAAAAACTCGCTGCCGCGCATGTACATATACATACCCAAAAGCCCCGCCTCCACGGAGGATACGATTTTGGCTGCACAGCTCGCCTTTGCCCCGTCACAGATTACGCCCGAGTTGATTGCAAGAGCATTTACTACCGTATGCGCGACCTCCCTTTGCCGCCCGCCGTGCAAGTACATAATTCCCGCACCTGCTCCGCAGCCTGCGCTGATTGCGCCGCAGTAAGCCGAAAGCCTCCCGATACCCGTTTTCAAATGGATAGTGACGAGGTTGGATACAAGAAGTGCACGGAGGAGCGAATCTTTATCTTTTTTCAGTTCCTCCGCATAGACGATTACCGGTACCGAAGCCGTTATCCCCTGGTAGCCGCTGCCTGAGTTGATGACCACGGGGAGCTCGCAGCCGCTCATACGCGCATCCGATCCCGCTGCGGCCATTGCCTTTGCACGGTCAGCTACACCCGAACCAAACGACGCGAGCATGATTTTCCCTATTCCCGCGCCGTATTCACCGTTTATACCC
>JAEZLG010000050.1 GCA_023435855.1 Bacillota bacterium
AAGAGGGATGGATGAACAAGCCTGGTGCGATGTTAGAAATGCCGCATTTGCTACGCTTAAGGGGAGCGAAACACCTCTAAGTGTTGAAAGGCTTGAACTTATTATAAAAGACACCGATTACTTAGAAGACGGGTTGATGATTTTATATCATGGCGACAAACCCGTAGGCGTTGTCAGAGGAGCTGACGACGAGTATAACGGACATCGCGTGATGAATGTCGGCGCCGTAGGGATTATCCCCACGTATCAAGGGAAGGGTCTCGGGAGGTATTTATTGCGGGCAGCGTTAAACTTCGCCTTCGAAAAATCGTATGATCAAGCGGTGCTCAGCGTGAATGCAGATAACGAAAGAGCAAAATCGCTCTATCTTCGCGAGGGTTTCGTGCAGGCAGAGGGTTATGTGGAATTTCGGTATCCTCTGAACGGATGATGCAATAACGTTATCATCGAACAGGTGTTTTATAAGGAGAGCAATCATGATAAAGGGAATAAGCCATCTTACGTTTATCGTTCATGATCTCGACAAAGCCACGCTGTTTTTTGAGAAGATATTTTCGGCTGAGGTAGTTTACGATAGCGGTGCAGAGCTCTATTCCGTGTCAAAGGAAAGGTATTTTCGGATCGGAGAGTTATGGATTGCAGCCATGGAAGGTGAAGCTCTAAGGGAAAAAACGTATAACCACATTGCATTTCAAATAGCCGAATGTGATTTTGAAGAGTATGAAAAGCGTATTAAAGATTTGGGTCTTGAGCTTAGAGAACCGAGAGGCAGAATTGAAGGCGAAGGACGCTCTTTATATTTTTACGACTTTGACAATCACCTTTTTGAATTGCACACGGGAACATTGGGTGAAAGGTTAACCGCATATAATTCTCCTAAAAAGGTTAAGTAAATTTACCGCTTCCTACAAAACCTCCTGCTGCACTATCTTACAACAGGAGGCTTTTCACTTTATTATGCATTTTCTAAAGCTTTATCCGGCAGGAGCCGCGGTTACCTGCTTATTGTGGGTCAGATCAGCGTTTAATAAACAAACTCGCACACATAACCGCCTGTTTCGCTATCCCAATATACGTTCACATATTTTACAAGCCACGGGTCAAAAGCTTCCGCAGAACTACTTACGTCTTCATCCACGTCCGTAACATACAGATACCAATCGGTTTCCCCGGCATAGGGTGTATCGGCTACGGAGCCTGTGACCTCCTGGGATGCACCGGGTTCAAGAATGGCAGGCAAAATATCTACGCTGTCATCTGTACTGCTGTCAGGCGACATATGGATTGAATAGAGTTGATAGGGTGATTCATTGTAGACGGTAAATACAAATGCGCCGTCGTAGATGCTCGCTTCCTCGGAGCTATCGCCGTTTGCGTATTCGAGGCTGCCGCTTATTACGCTTTGCGCGCCATCCACACCGGTCACAGTAGCGTTGAGGCCGTCAAGGAAAGAGATTGTCACCGCAGATCCTGCTTTTAAGGGAACATAGGTGAACGTATAGGTATCCCCATCCTGATCGATGATTCGTATATCGTAGTTTTCATACTCATATTTTTCCAGCGTAATGTCAAAAGAGCCATTGCTTTTAAGGATGCTTGTACTACCCAAATGATCCGTACCCCAATCGTTTGCAGCGGTAGGCGAAACGTACAATTCGTTGAAAATATAGGAAGAATCGTTAATAACCGTTACTTTAAAGGTTTCGGGGGTTGCGGGTGCAGGTTCGCCTGCGTTTGCGGGCACTTTAGGCGTACAACCTGCCACAGCAAGCAGCAAGACAAGCAACAGCAGGCAAATTCGCGAACGTTTCATTGTGTTCCTCCTCATAATGACGTTTGGCCGAGTATAGCATTTTCGGGAACATGCGGGGCTGAGGTAAAGAATAATTTACCATCTTTGATTCTACATTCGTCTCAGGTCGCATAGCGGGGCAAGAAAGGCCCAAAGATAGCACATGCATAAAGCAACGCATCTCCAAAAACATGCATCCCGCTTACCCGTTTCTTTCACAATATAAAGGTCCCGCACTATGCATCCGGCTTTTCTGATTGCATCAACTTCATGATATCTTCTATTAAAATCCTGGGACCGTCTCGCCAGTAGACGCAGTTACCATCCGTTTTAGGATAGAGAATACGATCATCCTCTCTGAGATGCGCAAAAGTAGGCTTATCCATGAGCGAGGTAATCTCCAGCATAAGGATATTGCCGTTATTTAGCTGAACGTCCAGCATATCATCGCCCACAATGCCAACCCGCAGGATTTTCAACATAGTTTAAAACCCTCCTGTCCGATTTTTTACGGCGTTTATGTCGAGTTTCACATTGACATTGAATACTTTCACGTTATATGCTTACCACATTGGAGCGAGCATAGCATTTTCACATAGCACCTGTGACGACAGTAAACAATAATTTACCGAAAAAAGAGCCGGATGCAAAAACATCTGGCTCACCGGCGATCAAGGGGGATATGATGCGCAATCCCAGAATACTCATTGTCGAAGACGAAACGGATGTTCTCTCTTTAAACAGACGCCATTTTGAGGAACAAGGCTATGAAGTAGACACGGCGAAGACGCTAAGCGAAGCGAGGACAAAGCTGTGGGAACGTCCGCCCGACCTGGTGCTTTTAGATGTGATGCTGCCGGACGGCACAGGCTTCGATTTCTGCGTTGAGTTGCGCAAGATTACTACAGCCCCCATTATCTATCTCACCTGCCTTGGCAATAACGAGCATATTATTAAAGGGCTTATGGCCGGTGGTGATGATTACATCGTAAAGCCTTATAACCTTGATGTACTTTCAGCGCGCGTTATGGCTCAGCTTCGCGGGCGGGGGCTATTAAGTGCCGGGCGCGTGGAGCTTCCACCACTCTCGATGGATTTATGCTCGGGTAGGGTGACGCTTGACGGTGAGGACATACCCCTCGCCCAAAAGGAGATGCAAATGCTTGCACACCTTGCCAGCAATGCGGGCAAGGAATTTTCTGCGGAGGATCTCTACCGTGCCGTTTGGGGTGAACCGATCGGTGCATACAAGAACACCATAAAGACGCATATCTCAAACCTGCGAAGAAAACTTAAGCTCGATGATGGAAGCCCCTTTGAACTTTACATGACCAGCAGCAGAAAATATCTGTTTTTGAAGGTTATGTTTTAATTATACTCTTCAAAAGGTAGCGTAAAGCTGACATCCGTTCCCTCCCCTATGGTGCTTCGCACTGTAATTTCTCCGCCGTGAGCGTCGACGATATGCTTACAGATATAAAGCCCAAGCCCCACGCCGGTCTCACCTCCGGCACTGTTCTTTCTATTTTCATTCGCATAACTTTTGAACCGCTCAAACAAATGCGGCAAGCGTTCGGGCGCGATACCCTCGCCCGTATCGGTAACGTGCACAACGGCGAAGGAACCCTCCGCCTCGGCTGAAATTGTAATAACACCGTCGTGTGTGTGCCTGGCTGCGTTAGCGACCAGGTTGACCAATATCTGAGAGATACGAGCCTCGTCGCACCGTACGTTTTTCATATCCTCGCTTCGCTTGATCTTGAGCGTGTTGTTGTTTTTGGTGAATACCGGATAATAAGTGTTGACCGTTCTTTGGATGATTGCGGTGATGGACGCGGGACGAAGATCAACACTTAAATACCCTTCCTCTATGCGAGTCGCATCGAGTATTTGCGTAACCATCAGTGCTAATCTATCGGCCTCGGAAGCGATGAGCTTCATTCGATTTTCCACTTCAGCCATCTCAGGCTGCGTGGCAAGGCTTTTTTGGCTATACTGCGCATAGCCGCTCATGACCGTGAGCGGCGTTTTCAATTCGTGCGTTACGTTTGCCAAAAATTCCGTTTTAAAGAGGTTGATTTTCTCCAAGGCCTCATTTTGTGCTTCCAGCTTCCTTTGCTGCTTTCGGTATAGGTTGATTTGCGCAAACATCGTGAAACCCAATGCGGCACTAACGATGAGTAAATCCATAACATTGCTGATGAGATACCCTTTATTATCATCAAACCCAAACACAATTGCCGGATTGCGGTATGCATACACATAAACCCCGAGGTATAAAACCAGTTCAAGAGCGGTAACAACCAGCACTGTTTTACCCTCGAGCATAAAGACGGTAAACACGATCGCGAACACAAAAAAAAGAGGGAGGCCGCCATGATAGCCACCCATTCGAAAAAACAGATAGGGAAACAGAATAAAAAAGCAAACGACGATGGTAAGCAGATAGCACAACCGATATCGGCCTGTTCTACTGGAGTAAAACAGCAGTGCGCCCGAGAATAGCGCCGCTACCAGATCCACCAATACACTCATGATTCCGTTTCCCGCTGCAAGATTAATGATGGCAATCACGGGACAAAAGATCGTGGCAGATAGTGCCAGAACATTAAACAGGCGAACACGCAGATCAAGCCGCTCGCCGAAAAACAAATGAAACAACCCATGCAGCTTCTTATTGATGGTTCATCCCACCCTTTTTAAATTTGAAATAGCATTGCGCTATTATACCATGAAATAAAGCGGATATGATAGTATACACATGTTCATGAAATCTCCCGGCGGGTATGTGCGGCTTCGATATTATCCGGGATCGCCTCCGTTTAGATTAATCGTAGTGATAGGCGGCGCTGTGGTCATGACCTTGCCGTTCTTTTCGGGCATGCTGTCGGTGATGGTCAGCGTACCGCTGCCGCTGTGCGTGATGGCGCTCGTACTGCCGCCATTGAGTATATAGCCGTTTAGGTCGAGCGTGCGGCGCTGCTTATGGTAAAGTCCAGCCCTGTCGTGCTTACGTCAGACAAAAGTTGAATATACGCCGCGCCGCTGCTCAAGCCGTTTGTGTAGATCACGGCATTATCCAATGTGCCGTTGCCTGCCCAATCGATAGGCGCTGTACCATCTGCACCTTCTACACCCCAATGGGCTTTAGGATCTTCCGCCATAGCCGAAACCGGCAGCAAGGCAAATGCAATACATAGGACAAAAAGTACGCTTAGAAACCGTTTTATCATAGTGCTTTGTTCTCCGTTTAGAATCGTCTTTTGATGGGTTCGCTTTTATAAAAGCGCAGCTTCCCCAAAGGTGCTGCGCTTTCCATTGTAAAAGTTATGCCTGTATAGGGCGGTTATTCTTCCGTCACAAAAGACTCCTTGCGAACGATGCACTTTACAAGCCAAACTAAACCGCTCATGTTGTTGTTATAGCCCTTAAACTCCATGTTGCCGGGCACGACAGCCATAATGTTCATTTCGGGCCAGTACAGATCGGTCGTTTTCAGCTTAAGGGTAAAATATTGCTCTTTTCCGCCATCGCCCGCAAAGCAGCTAACAGCGGCGGTCCCGGTCACGGAGAAGGTTTCTCTCGGCGTTGTGTCGTCATCCGTCTTTTTATTTTCCAGCCACAGTTCGTAGCCGGTGAGTTGGTTGTAGCGCAATACGATGGGGTCATCATTCCAAGAGTTCATATCGCTGTTGCCGATGGCAAGAAGCTGTTTCACTTCATCGGCTGCTACCCAAATGCTGCTTGAAAAGCTGAACCGGTGCGTGGCGTTCATGCCGGTATAGAGCGCCGCTTGCTCCTTGCGGAAAGCCAAGTGATTCTGAACAAAGCTTGCGTCCGCGTTTTTGAGGATATCTTTATGCATGGAAATTTTGCTTGCGCACTCCATGCAAATCTCTTGCCCGCCGCCATTCCTCGTCTTAAACAGCGCTGTTATTTCGCCCCTGCAAACCGGACAAGGTGTTTTTTCCTTTTCCTCAAGCAACCCCATATTCTGTTTACTCCATTACTTTTTTAAATACCGAGCAACTGCCCCGCGCAATCCCCGCAGATCGGTTCACCTTGAATTTTCGTCGCCAACAGCCTAGGTGTGGGTTTGCCGCAAACGGGGCAGGGTTTGTCCTTATTTGAAAAAAGTCCCATCGTTTGATCCTCCTAATCTATCGTGTTCCGCCGCC
>JAEZLG010000130.1 GCA_023435855.1 Bacillota bacterium
CGTTCCACACGCCGAAGCTGAAAATGCCGTTGAGTTTTTTTACGCATTCTTCGCCCCACGCGATATAGGCGCACAAAAGCACCTCCGTATCCGAATAGGAGCGAAAAGAAAGCCCCAGTTTTATTAGCTGCTTGCGCAATTCCTCCGTATTGTAAAGCTCGCCGTTATAAACGATGGTATATGTATTGCCATCAACGTTTTTTTGCATGGGCTGCGCACCGCCCGTAGGGTCCACTACAACAAGCCGCCTGTGGCCTAAAAGCGCATGTTGTTCCTTCACGATACCCGTATCGTCCGGTCCGCGCCGTGTAATGACCTCTGTCATATGCTCGACGACACCGTTAAGCTCCTTAAGATCCCTATCGTATTGAATCACACCTGTGATTCCGCACATATCGGTCTCACCTTTCCATATTAAATTGCGGTATATATTACTCCCTTCGCCGCTCTGAAGGGAGTAATGCCACATGCAACATAGTATGCGTATTTATAAAAAACGCCGCATGCCCTGAGGGCATGCGGCTTTAAAAATTCACGAAAGTTTCTAAGCTGCCTTTTGTGCAACCACCTCAAAGGATTCGCCGTTCCACCACAAATAGGTATGCGCACTCTCCTGCCCCTTATCTGCGGTGATGCGTAAAAGATTAAATCCTGATGTGGATACGCAGGCGGCACGGGTATACATATTTGAAAAGCCGCTTGCAACAGTACCGTCTGAATATGTGAAACTGTCGGGGATGTTGAAATACGAGGCAGCATACTGTGCCTGCATTTGAGACGGGTTGCCATCACACACGGTGAGTATCTCTACAAGCGCACTATTATCCTGCGTGAATACATGGAGCTCGCCGCCCGAAGCTGCTTCAAACGGGACAACACTTAAGAGTATCTCCTTTTTGCCGTCCCCCGTAAGATCCATTACGCCGATGCTCGTATCAAAGTACGTCATGTTATCGGCAGTGAAGCCACCCGAAAGAACGCCATCCGATCCATCAAGTATCAGTTCCCATGTAGAGGTATTATTTTTGCAGGTGTAGTTTACCGTGAGCTCTGCCGTATTCAGATCGATCTCAACAGAACCATTTTTTCCGTTTTTAGACAGCTTCATATAACGTTCGGGTAAAAGTACCGTCATATTGATGCCTTTTTTTACGTTTTCGCGCATGCTGTATTCCGCCGCAAAGCGCTCGTATTCAGCCTTACTCTTATACCAGGCCTCCGTCGTTACGGTTTCCGCCGTAAAACGCCATTCGTTGAGATGCACTACGTAGCATTCGCTCTCGCTTTCCTCATAGGGAACACCGTCTATGAAATAGCGAAACGCATAATCGAGCGAACCGTCGTTATCCGTATCGTGAAGAAAATACTCCGTGCTCTTTGGGCTTTGCGCCACGAGTACCGCGCGCGCGATATAGCGCGGAAATTGAGAGCCCACAATATAACCGCTTTCAAGCTCCAGTACCGTTGAAAGCACATGCTTATCCCCCTCGGGTGCATTGAAGCTTGTAACAAAAAATTGTGCGGAAGGCGCGTCCTCTCCCTCCGTATCGCCATCCACATAAAGCGGCATGCCCTCGGACGCGGAGACGGTAAAACCCTCGGGCAGCATGACGCCGCCTTCAGCCATATATGCTGTGATGAAGGCGCGCACAGCCTCGTAATATTCCTCGCCGGGGGATGCGTTTGTAACCGTTTGGATAAGATGCGCAACGGAATGGGTAGTAATCTGCTCTTCCATTGTAAGCGATGGATATAGCTCCACACTTTCTTCCGTATTCGCAGGCACAGACGGCATTCGAAATGCCGGCGGTGTGGGCGTTGGGATGGGTGTCGGAACGGATGGTCCATCATCCTCTGCAACGCAGCCCGTAAAAACAAGAAAGAGCGTCAGGATAAGTGCGGATAAAACAAAACGGTCGCTTTTCATACTACCTCCGGAAGCGGGCTTGGGCACGGCCGACAACCCACTATACCATACTTTCGGATGAATTTGCGATGCGGATAAGCATTTTCTTCGCGATAGATGCTATTTTTTAGAAAATTATAAATGTACAGCCACACTATTTATGCAAGATATGTAACGTTTTTCTCTTAATGTTCCGATATAAATTGAAACAGTATATCCTTTCATTTTATTTGGGGGAGTCGGCTATGATTAAGCGTCTTTTTAAAACGCGCTTTAAAGAAAAGCGAGCGTCGAAATCGCACGTATGGAACAGGCTCACCTTCGTTGTAACCGCAACGGTTCTGGTATTTTTGATGCTGGTGATGGCTGGTATTTATATCTACATGAACGCCTCGCTTTCAAAAACGATGTCCGCGAGTGCGCAAAAGCAGGTGGAGTTACTCGCAGCGCAAAACGCCAACGTCGTGGAAGAGTATCTTAGCACCGCTTCCACCTATGGACGATCGCTTGCCATTGAGATGGGTGAGCTCACCGATTCGGGCTTGGTCGAATCACGCTTTCAAGGCTTTGCCGAAAACACACTCCGGGAATATTTAAACGATGATCGTATTTTCAGCGCTCGCATGGCGTGGGAACCGTTTCAATCCTTCACGCTAACGCCAAACGGCCTTTCCTACTACACATACCGCGAAAATGACAAGATTCTTTTCGAATTTAAGAACGATTACGATGTATACGGCGCTAAGGAGTATTACACCGCTGTGCGGGATACAGAAAAACCTTATCTTACCGACCCCTACAAAGTAAAACTTGCCGACGGTACCTCTGTATGGCTTATGACTATAAGTTATCCCGTATACAACAGCACGGGCAGGTTTGTCGGCATAGCCGGCTTCGATGTTGTAACAAACAAGGTCAGCGAGCTCGATTTCAACTACGGCGGCTATACAAGCGCCTACATCTATACACTTTCCAATAACGGCACATTCCTCTCTCACTCGAAATATAACGACAGGCTCGGAACATTCTACGGCGACAACACACGCACAGACGCAAAAGCTTCCGCAGTGCTCGAGACCGTTAAAAACGGAGAGCCTTTTAGGATGGACGGTATAAACGCCATAACAGGAGGTAATGCGTATATACTATACAGCCCAATCGCCGCTAATGGTATCGACCGCGCGTTATCGAGCGCTTTCGCGGTGGATGTATCAGAGATAATGGCCGAACGCGATTCTATGTTGAAAAATCTAAGCTATATCATTATCATCGGCATGGTTCTCATGTGTGCGGCTACGTTATTGAACATTTACCGTCTGGTATCCCCCGCAAGAAAAATCGCAAAGGTCGCTGAAGGTCTTGAAAGGGGTGACCTGAGCATTAACGAAACCGTAAAGGTTAAAAATGAGTTCGGCATGATCTTTAATGCCATCTGCAATGTGCGCGACACGTTAAAAGAACTTGTGAACGACACCACAGCGCTGACTGAGGCGGCTCTTTCGGGTAACCTTACCTATCGTGCCGACCCTGAGAAGCACCAGGGCACGTATAGAGAGATTATTGCCGGCGTTAACAACACGCTCGATGCGGTTATTGCGCCCGTAGAGGAGGCCCGCGATGTGCTCGTGGAGCTTAGCAAAGGCCGACTTGATGTGGTCATGCAAGGCCATTATAAGGGCGATCACAATATCATCAAACACTCGCTCAACGATACGATACTTGCGCTCCGAGGCTATATCGGCGAGCTGAGCGATGCCTTAGGCAGTATGGCGGAGGGCGATTTCAGAGTCGACATCGACAGCGAATATAAGGGTGATTTCCTTACGCTTAAGGCC
>JAEZLG010000163.1 GCA_023435855.1 Bacillota bacterium
ATCATGAAATGGGCCGTATCGGTATCGTGGGGGAAATGCCGAAAGCCACGGGCTTGGGTGAGATTGTTATAGCGACGGGCGGTACAAGCGACATGCCTGTGGCCGAGGAGGCAGCTCTCACAGCACAAGCCTTAGGTAACCGCGTTGTACGGCTTTATGATGTGGGCGTAGCAGGGCTTCACAGGCTTCTTTCGCATATGGAAGAGATTATGCGCGCCAGTGTGATCATTGCAATCGCCGGGATGGAAGGCGCTCTTGCGAGCGTAATCGGCGGCCTTGCGGACTGCCCTGTAATTGCAGTACCCACAAGCATCGGCTATGGTGCATCCTTCAACGGGCTTTCGGCGCTTCTTTCCATGCTGAACTCTTGCTCGAGCGGTGTGAGCGTTGTTAACATCGACAACGGATTTGGTGCGGGTTATCTCGCGAGTATGATCAACCACATGCAAGAATTTGCTCCCCCAACAAAATCCTAAAACATCTTGGCGGTCTATTTGCCGCCAATCAGCGTCAAAAATGCTCGGAATACGTTCCGGTATGCCTGCGCTTTTTTCCTTGCCTGGCGACAAATATCCTCGCCAATCTGAATTTATGATTTAATTGAGGGAGCAATATAAACATGATAACACTCTATCTCGAATGCAATATGGGCGCCGCGGGCGATATGCTCTTGGCTGCGCTTTTAGAGCTGATGCCCGACAAGGATGCATTCCTCGATAAGCTAAACAACCTCAAAATTCCAAACGTACGCTTCAGCGCCGAGTCTTCCGTAAAATGCGGAATAGTTGGGACGCATGTAAGTGTATATGTGCATGACGAAGAAGAGGATGAACAGTTACACCACGTTCGCCATGACCACAATCACGACCACGACCATGACAATCACGACCACAATCATGACCATGATCACCACGACCACTGCCATGACCATGATGACCATCACGAACACGCCGGGTTAGGGGAGATAGAACATATACTGCATCATCTCGATATACCGGAAAAAGTACGTTTGGATGCGCTCGCAGTATACGAACTACTTGCCAAAGCGGAAAGTGACGTGCACGGAAGACCGGTTAAAGAGGTGCATTTCCACGAGGTCGGCATGATGGACGCTGTGGCGGATATCGTCGGTGTGTGTATGCTTATATCTGAGATTAAGCCCGATCGCATTATCGCTTCACCCATACATGTGGGGAGCGGGCAGGTTCGCTGCGCGCACGGCCTTTTGCCTGTGCCGGCACCCGCAACGGCTCGGCTCTTAATGGGAATCCCCACCTATGGAGGTACGATACGCGGCGAGCTATGCACACCTACGGGAGCGGCACTTCTCAAGTATTTCGTGCACGAATTTCGTGCAATGCCGCCCATGAAAACGGAAAAGATTGGCTACGGTATGGGCAAGAAGGACTTTGAGGCATGCAACTGCATCCGCGCCATGCTGGGCTTTGAGGATGCGGCTGAGCAAAAAATTCTAGAGCTTAGCTGCAATATCGATGATATGCCCCCCGAGGCTGTGGGGTTTGCTATGGAGATGCTTCTTGAAGCAGGTGCACTCGATGTTTTCACTGTGCCCATAGGCATGAAAAAGAGCAGACCGGCTGTACTTTTCTCCTGCTTGTGCCGTTTGGAGCAACGCTCTGAGATTTTAAAGCTTATCTTCAAGCATACAACTACATTGGGCGTGCGTGAATATATTTGCAACCGCTATGTTTTGAACCGCTCAGAGCGCATTGTAAAAACCGAATACGGTACCGTACGCGTGAAGCAGGTTGAAGGATACGATGTCAAACGCGAAAAGCCTGAGTTTGAAGATCTGGCGAAAATAGCGAAGGAAAAGGGTTTATCGCTTGCCGAAGCGGCAAAACAGGTTAGGTAGCGGCTGACGATGCAAATCTAAGCGAATGGCACGTAAGGCCATTGTTATGAAAAAAGTCACTAATAAGGCGCACTGCGATAGAGAAGATTGCAGTACGTCTTTTGATTTGGTAACTTTATTAAAAACAGGAATTTAGCGTTTAGATGGAGGATAAAATGATTCCTTTTGAATTAAATCATTGCGGGAATTCAATCGGGATTTCCATTTCTGCCATAACCGAGAGGATGCTAAATCTAGAAATCCATCCCCAAAGCCTCCCTCTGAGGAGGGAGGTGGCACGGCACAGCCGTGACGGAGGGAGAGATACACCGAAAGTTATTTTTCTCTCCCTCAGTCGGCTTTGCCGACAGCTCCCTCATCAGAGGGAGCCTAAACGGGCTTTATCGTTTCTTTTGCGTAGAAGAGTTCTTTTTGGTAATCAAGATAAAAAGTAAAGCGGCCTTTCAGTCGCTTCACTTATAACTTAAATCGTCTCCAACTTTATAATGTTCGTATTCCCCGAAACACCGTTCACTAAGCCGCCTGTAATGATGATGTTGTCGCCCGGCTGTAGATCGAAGGCCTTTTTAGCTGCCTCCTTGGCATGGTAAAAAAGCACATCTGCGGAAGTAAAAGGTTCGCTCATTACGGGGTATACACCCCAAGAGAGCGAAAGTTTATACCATGCGCGTTTGCTCGTGGTCATGCCGAGTATGTTTACGGGGCAGCGAAAGCGCGATACCATACGTGCGGTGGTGCCCGAAAGCGTACAGGTAACGATGGCCTTTGCATCGAGGTCGATGGCCATGCCGCAGGTCGCGTGGGAGATAGCGTCGCTCTTGTTTTTGATGCGGAATTCCGCGTTGGAAAAGCGCTTGGCGTAGTTGATATGCTTTTCTGTCTCCTCCGCGATGGTCGACATGACCTTTACCGTCTGTACGGGGTACTTGCCCGCGGCGGTCTCGCCAGAGAGCATGATGGCGCTCGTACCGTCATACACAGCGTTTGCAACGTCGGATATCTCAGCTC
>JAEZLG010000164.1 GCA_023435855.1 Bacillota bacterium
GGATGATACAACGGAAATAAAACAAAGGAAACGCCCTCCACTACGCAATGTATGTGGGTTCCGTGTACAGCACCGATAACCGTGGGTTTCATACCTGCAAGGCGCAGTACTGCATTGAGCGGCGTGTTTCCGAGTGTGGCTACCACTTTAGGACGTACGACTCTAAGCTCTTCAGAAAGCAGCGGAAGTGACGCGAGCACTTCTTTAAGCTTTGGCGTACGGTTAGAGACGGATTTAGGCTTTACGCGCACGGGACGATACTTAACAGCGTTTGTGATAAACACCCTTTCACGCTCAATATCCGCTGCCATTAGCAGGCTCGAAAGCGTTTTCCCCGCCGTTCCCACGAAAGGATGCCCGCTTTTTGCCTCCTCACCGCCCGGAGCCTCGCCTACGAGCATGAGCGGCGCGTCCAAAGGTCCCTCTCCAAAGACCGGGTTATCAAAATCACCCTCATCTTCAAGCAATGCCAAGTTACTCTTCACAACCTCATAAAGTTTACTAAGCTCGTACATCATCCCGTTATAGGCGGCGGATACGCCGAAGAGATCACCGCATAGTTGTAGCTTAAGTAGTCGTAGCTTTGCTGTATGGTTTCGTAAACACCCGTAGCCATGGCATTGTTAAGGTCATAAAGGTAGGCAGCCAAGGTATTACGATCTGTATCGGGCAGGTTTTGCACAACAGCAAGGTATCCTTGCACTTGGCTCAGCAATACATTCGCCTTATGCAAAAGGTCGTCGAGCGTGGGCTGTGTAGGATCCACATAAACACCTCCGTGAAGCGTGCATACGGCTGAAGGTTCATAACCGGTTATACCGTATTCGCTTGCGGGGATATCCGTAAATATTACGTTGCCCATGTATTTTTCGATAATTGCACGGTCGATTTGTGCATACATCGATGTGGAGCTTATCAGCGCCATACTCTTTTGCAGCACCGTCGGGCAGGCGTATGAGGCCTGCTTCATAGTTTGTGCACACACGTTTAATAGTACATGCATATCGCAGTTTTCCGTAGGCTCGGTTCCCTTTTGAAACCAATCGGTAACGGGCGGATGCGCTTCATCTAAAGCACAAGCGTCGGTCGCAAGAAGTCCCGAAACAGTGCAGACTTTACTTTTCACAAGCCCGAGTTCTGCGGGTGATTCATCGATGATGGGCTTATTGGCAAGCCCCTCATGTATTTCCTCCATAAATGCCTGCCAAAGCGGCGCGGCATAGTTTTTTCCGCCCGAACCTTTCTTAAGCTTATAGGCGAAATTGTCGTGCCCGATCCAAACAGTCGCTGCGTAATACGGTGTCATGCCTGCAAAGTAAACGCTTGAATAATCGGAGTTAGTGCCGGTCTTTCCCGCAACGTTCATGCCGTCAATCCTTGCAGTCGTACCCGTTCCCCTCTTCACTGCGTCGCTCATAAGGTCCACAAGCATGTATGCAGTAGATTTTTTAAATACCTGGCGCGTTTTTCGAATATCGTTTGCATCCAAAATCACTTTGCCGTTTGCGTCCACCACACGTGTAAAGGAGAGCGGTTCGATGTATTCGCCCTTGTTGGCGATTGCGGCAAAAGCAGCGGCCATTTCAATGGGCGTAATACCGCTAGTACCCAGCGCAAGGCCCGATCCGTCGGGATTGATTTGCGAGGGATCCACGCCTAAGTTTAAAAGATACTGCGTAGAAACATCGGTACCCACATGGTCAAGAAGCGTGCGTGCTGCCGCTACATTGAGCGAGGAAACAAGGCCGCGCCGCAATGTGATAGGGCCTATGTATTTATCGGAGCCGATATTGGGATAACCCCGCTCCGTGTTCCAACCCGTAATAGGTGCAGGGAAATTCAAAATAACGGATGCGGGTGAAAGCCCCAAATCAAGCGCCGGGCCATAGACCGCAATGGGTTTTATCGAGGAGCCAACCGGGGTTCTGCTCTGGTAGGCTCTGTTAAACTGCTTTTTCATGGTAGGCGAGGTTCTTCCGCCTATCACTGCACGAAGCTCACCTGTTGTAAAATCGATGACCACAGCCGTGGCCTGCGGTTCTACGGTTTCAAGCACATTTCCGTTTGTCAACACTTCTTCTATTACAGCCTTGGATGGGTCTTGAAGATCCGGATAATCCGTCCAGTTCGCAAGCGTATCCTGCACGGAGTGCTGCATTTTTGTGTCGACCGTAAGATAGATGCTGTAGCCGCCTGTGCCGAGTTCTTTTTCAAGAAGGTCGCGGTTTGATTTGGTATCGAGCAATCCTCGCTGTTCAAGCATGTGGGTAATGACATCGCGAATGGCATACTCCACGAAGTACGGCATATCGTAAAGCCCCGTCTGCGTGGAGTGCTCAAGGATATTTACCGTATCGTTCAGCGCATAATTACGCTGTTCTTTCGTGATAGAGCCCGCTTCGTACATGGCTTCAATTACAAGGTCGGTACGGTCGTTTGTGATATTCATCCTGTTCGTACCATCATCATTGAAGCGCTTATAGGTATTCGCGCGGGGGTCGGTATAATAGGGTTTTTGTACCATGCCGGCGAGCATGGCGCATTCGCGAATCGAAAGCTCGTTGAGCGTTTTGCCGAAATAATCCATAGCGGCCGTTTTCATACCGTAGTTGGATCCGCCAAGATACACGTCGTTGAGATATGCCTCAAGAATCGCGTCCTTATTCATGATGGTTTCCACTTCGAGTGAAAGATAGGCTTCTTGGATTTTTCGTTTATAGGTCTGCTCGCTCGAAAGTATCTTGTTTTTAACGAGCTGCTGGGTCAGCGTGCTTGCGCCGTGCGAGTTCTTGTTGCGCAGTAGATTAATCACGGCAGAGAGCAAACGCTTGTAATCTACGCCTTTATGCTTATAAAAGCGAACATCCTCGATGGCAATCACTGCATTTTTAAGCATATCGGGGATTTCATCGATCGTAGCCCACTCGCGGTACTGCATGCGCGCAAAAGTAGTAATCAAATTACCGTCTTTATCGTAAATGTAAGATGTGCGATCACTTTGCGTAAGCTGCGATACATCAAGCTCCGGAGATGTTTCTACATAGGCTTTAGCTACGCCCATAGCAAGTCCCAGCCCGGTGCAGCCCAATAAGATCAGTGCCACCAACAGGAACTTCATAGTATTAAACAACACAGCTAACGCAAACGGACGCGGTTTTTTGCGCTCCATAAAGAGCTCCGCATCATGCTCGTGCGTGTGTTTCGGTAATTTTATAAGCCCTCGTATCGCTTTTTTTACGCGGCCGAATATCGCCTTAAGCTTTTCCGCCATGCGCTTTTGCTCCAAACATGCCTCTGCGTATCTCGCAAAGGCCCTTTCCGATAATTTCTCTCATTGCAGTATACCACAACGAAAAGACCTCAACAACCAAAAGGCAGGTGCATAAACTTAATTAACAGGCCATTCATAAAATGGGTACCGTTGTCCGGAGGGGTTAATATGGAGTTGGAAATTAAACATAGGAGGCGCCGCCGTACAAAGAAAAGGGCGCTGATTACAGCAGCTTCTTTGGTTATTTTACTTATTGTTGCAGCACTCGTATTGAGCGCTAACATGCGGCCGGCCATGATTGCGCTTGCGGAAGCGCGCATCCGCTCCGTCGCTACGCGTGCTATGAATGAAGCCATACTAAACGGCATGCAAGATGTGGAAAGCTTTACAAAGCTTTTGGATGTAAGGACAGACGAGAGCGGCGTATACCTTATTAAAACCGACACACGGTTAATGAACCTGATTGCTGCCGAATGTACGAAAGACGCACAGGAACGCATCACAAAAATGGGCGAGCAGGGTGTTACGGTGCCCTTCGGTACGATTACGGGTATATCCTTCCTCTCGGGAAGAGGCCCCTATTTCAAAGTGGTGTTCACGCCGATAGGGAGCGTTAAAAGCGAGTTTCGCTCAGAAACCTCTACCTCCGGCATAAACCAGACCCTTTACCGCATCTACCTAACCCTCACCGCATCGGTGCGTCTGGTGCTTCCCGGTGTCTCAGAAGGTATTTCGGTTTCATGCGAAGCGGCCATCGCCGAAAGCATTATTGTGGGTGATGTACCGCAAGTTTACACCAACGTAGCCAACGAAGAGGATTTGTTGAACCTTGTGCCCACGTCACCGCCATAATCGGGCGTATGGCTGATATTAATAAAAATCAGACGAATAGCGCAGATAAAGTTTACAAACGTATAAAGTGCGGACGATTCCCTGTTCGCACTGTCTGTGGTATAATCAACCCATGAAAAAGATGTTTCTCGTTACGCTTGCGCTTTGTTTGACGCTTCTTTCATCGACCGCCATTGCGGAGCCGACCGCTTCGCCATCAAACGAGCCTTCTGCGTCTATTTCACCTTCGCCTTCCTTCTCATCAGGCGCTTTGTCGACCCTCATCAAGTACAAGGACACGGGTGAGCCTGTGGTGCGCATTCAAATGCGGCTTAGGGAGCTCGGCTATTTTGCGTTTAAGCCCACAGGAAACTTCCAGACCATGTCCATGGAGGCCGTCATCGCCTTCCAGCAGCGCCAGCTCGACGCGAACGGAAAGCCCATTATATCCGATGGGACGGTAGGCGCTCAATCCATGGAAATCTTATTTTCTCCCTCTGCGGCACGTGCTGAGATCGTAGCCGGTATTCCCGTAGGCCCGTCCTTGCAGGGCACCGCCTCTGTAGTCGGCGTTTTCGTCGATTGGAGCGAGGTCAAATCCCTATTAGGCGCGGGTGTTTCCTACGTGGTGACGGATTATAATACCGGAACGCAGTTTAGTCTTACCTACACCGGAGGCGAAAACCATGCCGAAATGGAAGCGAGTACCGCTACAGATGCGATTGCCATAAAGGAAGTGTTCGGCGGAGACTTCAGCTTTTTTAAGCGTCCGGCTGTTATTAAAATTGGCGACAAAAATATCGCTGCCTCTTTGCAAGGGTACCCCCATGGCAGCGACAGCGTATCCTCAAACGATATGGATGGGCATCTTTGCCTGTACTTTAATGGCAGCTTATCCCATGTTAGCAATCTGCCCGACGCCGAACATGCAGCGCAGATTTACAAAGCGGCAGGTCGGGACAATTAATGCGACATTTAATAAAAAACGGCTCTTTTAAGGGCCGTTTTTCCTATTCCTCTATCTTGCTTTCTCACGAAGCTTTGAAAGTATTCTGTTTTCAAGCCTCGACACCTGCACCTGCGAAACACCCAAAGTCTTTGCAATCTCCCCCTGCGTTTTATCTGAAAAATACCGCAGCATGATGATTTGCCTTTCTCTTGGTTCCAGCGAGTGCAGCAGTTCCTTTAGCAGCACTCGGTTTACTGCGTCGTTAGCCTCCGTATCCGAAGCACCCACGCGGTCGATTAAGAGTGCATCGGAATCATCACCGAAAGCAGGTTCATAAATGGACGCATGCGGTCGAACGGCTTCCATCGCCATCACCACCGTCTCCGCCTCTTCTTCAATGCTACTGGCGATCTCATTCACGCCAACGTCCCTGCCGAGTTCACGGCTCAATCGTTCCTGCGCTGCCGCAGCTTTTGCAGCTACCTCTTTGAGCGATCGGCTTACCTTAATCATGCCGTCGTCGCGCAGAAAACGCTTGATTTCCCCCGCTATCATGGGCACTGCGTAAGTTGAAAACCGCACATTGTACTGTGCATCGAAATGACGAACAGCTTTTATAAGCCCCACGCAGCCTATCTGGTATAGGTCGTCGTATTCCGTGCCTCGGTTGGTGAATTTTTTTACAATGGATTTTACGAGCGCAGCATTGTTGACGATGAGCGTTTCTTGTGCCTCTTCGTCTCCACTCTGCGCCAGCGCAATAAGCTCCAGCGTTTCATCATGCGAAAGCGTTGCGCTTTCATGCATCTTCATTTACCGAAGGTATGAGCTTTTTCATGGAAACGGTTGTCCCCTTGCCCGGCGCTGAGCTCACATTAAGCGAATCCATGAATGCTTGCATCACCGAAAAACCCATGCCCGAACGCTCGAGATGCGGCGTGCCTGTATAAAATGGCTGCATGGCAAGCGAGATATCCTCGATTCCCTTCCCCTCGTCACGTACCGTAACCTCGAATGTGCGGCCGTGGATGAAACAATCCATATACACGGTACCGACACGTCCCTCGTAACCGTGTACGATGGCGTTGGTGACCGCCTCGCTTACGGCTGTGCGCAAGTCCGTCAATTCCTCAATGGTGGGGTTGAGCTGTGTGGCGAACGCGGCGACCGCCATTCGTGCAAAGGATTCATTCTGCGAAAGCCCCAGGAAGCTGAGGTGCATTTCGTTTTGATACATCTGTTTTTCCCCCTATGCGCATCTTGCCGAAGTTATCTTGCGTTCTTTTGCAGAAGCGGGGAAAGCCCCGCCATTTTGACCATCCGCTCCACGTATTTATTTGCGCCGCGGATGGCGAGCGTTCCGCCCCTTTCCGACATTAGCCTATACCTGCCAAGCAAAATACCGATACCGGAGCTATCCATAAAGGTAACCGAACGCATATCGAAAACAAGTTCGCGTATACTTGCGTCCTTAAGCATGGTGTCAATGCCCTGCCGAAGCGACGCGGCATTATGATGATCGAGCTCCCCGCTCAGCTTAACCGTGAGCTGTGCGCCTTTTCTTTCGGATTGCTGCTCCATACAATTCCCCTCTCTCCCCTTAGAAAAGAGCCTTTTGTACCGCTTTCGCGCTGCCGCAAAAAGCCTTCTTGCTTTATTCGCTCGGCAAAATTAACCTCCTTTGTCATTTGTCCACTTGTTATGTCTTATTATGGGAGTATATGTCAAATAACATGAAACTATACATGTTTTACAAAAAACCGTTGTGTAAATCCCCAAACGGTTTTTATATCAAACCATTTTCTTAGATTAGAACCACTTTTTTCGCTTAAAATAAATCAGCATCCCCACGGCAATGAGCACCATCGCGCCCCATATGCCGTAGTAGCCCCATTTTACTTCCAAAAGAGGCATATACTTAAAATTCATCCCGTACACGCCCGTGACAAACGAAAGCGGTATAAATATGGTCGATATGATCGTGAGTATTTTCATGACCTCGTTCAACTTGTTGTTTGTATTAGAAAAATGAATTTCCCGAATGCCCGCGATAAGATCGCGGCTCGTATCCGTGATATCGACAGCTTGCGCGATGCGATCATATACGTCGCGGAAATACGGTTTTGTCTCCTTGTGAATGAGTGGGCTTACCTCCCTCCACATGAGTGAGGTAACATCGCGCAGCGGCCAGATTGCCCTAGTAAGGCTCAAAAGTTCCTTGCGTATATCGCTCATGATCTCGAGCTGCTTTTTGGTTGCGTTTTTTAATATCTCTTCCTCCAACACTTCGATTCGGTCATTGACGATTTCCAACACGTCAAAATACCCGTCTACAATGCCGTCAAGCAGCGAATAGAGCAGATAATCCGCCCCTCGTGCCCTTATCTGCATACTTCCGCTTTTGATATGGCTGCGGATTGGTGCAAACACATCCCCTGCCGATCGACCGAAAGAGATTACATAGTTTGATCCTAAAATGAAATTCATGGGCTCTGTCACAAGTTCATCTTTTATAAAGTAAACCATTTTTGCCGCGAGGTGAACCTGCTCGTCGTACGTCTCTATCTTTGTGCGCAAGCTGCCGTTTTTTATGTTTTCAAGCACAATCGGATGGATGAAAAACGCCGTGCCTAGCGACACCAAGGTCTCCTCAGGGCACGCGTCATCAATGTCGATCCAGCGTACCATTCCCTTAGGAACGTTTGACAGCATCTCAAGCGACTGCGCGTTCAAAGCGTCTATCTCGTAATACTCGCTATGCGTTGCATTGTATTGCGTAACACCGACAGGCAGCGGAGCACTTAAAGTCTGCATAACCCTTCCCCGTTTCGTAATGCCCTTTAAGCAAAAAAGTGCCTGTTAAGGCACTTTTTCTTTTAGGCTTATTATTCTTCTTCTTCATCCTCACGCTTGGCCTGCTCGATGATCTTC
>JAEZLG010000179.1 GCA_023435855.1 Bacillota bacterium
GAATGGTCCTAAAACCAACTCGCCTTCTGTCATGAGGTAGAAGCCCACCCAGTTAATATCACGCAGCGCCGTGTTTAACAGCGCCGAAGCGTTGGCTAGGTTGGCTATAAGATTGCACTCGCCTTCCAGCAACGCGCACATTTGCCCGGCCAGTATGGCGTAGAGCGCGGGCTTGCCTTGGGGGTAATTTTCATCAACGTTGTGCATGCTATCCTCCGTATATCCGATATAGCGATTGTACCGCACGCGTACGCAGCAGGGCAAGCAAAGTAATCGAAGAAGCACACCGTGACCGTGCTTGCCAAGATTGAATTAGACAACAAGCGCTTCGTAATCACTTCGCCGGTTTATGATCGTTTGAAATATGCTCCCTGCACAAGCCGTGCTCCCGCGTCGCGGATTGTTTCCAGCATAGGAGCTCGGTTAAAGCGTGTCACGCCAATGCGTTCTATGGGGATCGCACCCACGTGGCGGCACCAGGTCTCCATCTCGGCGAGGCATGTCACCGTACCATTGCCACTCCCGCCTGCCGCCGCAATCAGGCTAATCAGTTTGCCATTCGCCGCACTCCCGGCATCATTGAACGCTTCACATCTGCGGAAACGGTCGAGGAAGTATTTCATACGTTCGCTTGGCTGCCCCCAATATACAGGCGTGACAAGGATAACCCCTTCGCTGTCGCGGATTTGCTTCTGCAAACCTGAGAGCATATCATCCATGACGCAAGTTGCGCTATCACGGCAAGTACCCCAGCCATTGCCGCAAATTCTGCAAGGCTCAAGTTTCCCCTTGCTGATATCAATCATTTCGGCAGCACCACCCGCAGATAAAATTCCGTCAAACATCGCTTGTCCACAAGCGGCGGTTAAGCCATCTGTGTTTGGGCTGGATGTGATGATAAGAAACATAATAATCTATCCTTTCTATGCTTTTATTCGAACAAATCAAAAGGCAGCTAAATTTATTCTACTTGCCTTTTTAGCCGTATGATGTGGCCCACTTTGTTTTATACGATAGCATAGATTACCATATGAATCAATTTTATAAATAGGTTTGCAGAGTGTCATTTAATGTGAAATTGTGGTATACATTGTCAGATTCACCGACCTCAACTTGGTACTACCAGAGCAGTTATAATCATATTTTTTATTGATAAAATCAATAAGAAGGAGGATGAGGCTGGTTGATAAAAGTTAAAGTTCATTTACAGCCGATTGTCGGCAAGTTAAATATGCCCACTGTTTTAAAAACAACTATACTTCCGGGTGACTCAATCGAAAGATTATTTATTGCAACCCAGGTAGGAGAGATTTTTTGCATAAGAAACAGAAGTATAGGAACTTTTTTAGATATACGCCCCCGAATTTTAAAACTGGGTACTTCTGGCGGATATGACGAGCGGGGCCTCTTGGGGCTGGCATTTCATCCCGCTTTTTATTATAATGGTCTGTTTTATCTTCACTATTCCGTAGCTGGAACACAAGGCCCGGGTGCCCTTGCTGAACCTTACAAGCCTGACCCATGCGATCCCAAAACCTTAAGCCTAAAGTGGATAAACAGAGAAACCCTGTATGATCATATTGATACAGTCGAAGAATGGGGTTTACAATCGAATGGGCATCCTCAAAAACGGAGGACATTACTGAATTTGAGAAGGCCTTTTCTAAATCATAACGGCGTTAACAGCTTAAATTTCTCACCTGAAACAGGCAAACTGGTTTTAACAACCGGCGATGGTGGATTAGGCTATGACCCATTTAATTTAAGTCAGGATGATATGGAGATCGCCGGTAAAATTGTTGAAATTGATATAGCAAAGAATACATTGATTGACGACCCACCTGTAATTACACGTTTTAATGAACTTCCTGCACCTATTCAGGAAACACTTACGGTAATGGCCAAAGGTGTTCGCAATATACCAGGTATTTTATTCCAAAAGCATTATAATCAATATATCAAATACGTGGGAAATGTCGGGCAGGATCTGGTCGAGTCAATTTTTTCATTTGTTAATTATAAATCGATACCGGTCGCTCAACTTATCCAAAATTACATGAAGGAATTCAAAGAGGAAGGCCTCATTAATTTTGGCTGGCGAGGGTGGGAAGGCGTCTTGCCGACTCCGATTATGAGGGGCTGTGCTGCAAATCGGACTTTGGATGAGAAGACAATTGTTTATTACGATGAAGCCGTTAAAATTTCAGTGCTGCGTCAGCAGCCCCTAATCAGTTGTTTTCATGATGATCCCCGGCCCGATAAGTATAAAGCAACTGCGCTTACAGGCGTGCAGTTATATATGGGAAATGTGATACCTAATCTGAAAGAGAGCATTGTGTTCACCGATCTGGTACAGGATGAAGGCACTATACCTCCGGTTAGAGGAGTTTTAGCTTATACCAAAGCAAGAACAGATTGTAAGTTAAATGATTTCAGCGTTATTGAAAGCGATTATAATTTTGGGTCTCAATCAGCTTATTATGTTAGTTTGGGAACGAATCTGGATCAGACCAGGCTTTTTTTAGGAGTTTATGGCTCAATGAAAGTGGCTGATTTTAACCTGGGTACTGATTTTGAAATTGTTCCATGATTCATAATTATAAAAAGATGAAAATAGGCAGGTTTATTTGTGTTGGAGGCATTTTAACAACAATAACCGTACTATTCCAATCAGCACCTGTATTTTTACCCGCAATTGGGTTGGCCTTAAGTCCATTAAGTACTCTGTCTATTGCGATAGCTGCTGTTAGTAAAATTTCTCTTGGGTTGACTGTATTTTTTTCTTCCGCATTAATTCTTGTTATAGTTAGCGTACAGGAGACAATGATCCTGCTTTTTACTACCGGGCTATTAGGTATGGTTATTGGAATATTACTTTATAGGAAGGGATTAATAATTTCCATATTATTTTCAAGCATAGCACTATCTCTTGGGATGATATTTTTAACTTATATAGTTGGTATTTCAGCGTTTGCAGATTTAGCAAGTACGTTATCAACTCCTTTAACCTTTTTAACTTTTTTCTTGTTTTCACTTGCTTACGCAAGCATTTGGAATATTTGCCTTAGAAAATTCATGAATTATCTTATAAAAGCTTTGACCCATCTTCCGTTTTAACCATGTTACTTCTTCGTATTTTTTCTTCTTTAACTTTTTTTATGTGCAGCTCCTTGATGCAGAGACATCATAACGGATGATTGCATGGACTATACCGCACCCTTACTATACTATTTCTTTAGGCATTCATCTGTCTGGCACCGCACCTTAGCTCTGCAAAAGCATATTTTTATAGTAAGACTTTAACTAAGACGGTGATGATATGTCTCAATCCTATTTAATGCTGTGTACGCCCAATATCGAAGGTGACAATGTACGAAAACTACAGGAAAAACTAAGCTTTTTGGTCGATCCAAGCACTGGGCTACCCTACTATCATGATGTGAAAGACGGCATATTTGGGCAGGTTACGCATAATGCCGTTGTCTCATTCCAGTCCGAGGTACTCATTGAAGCCAATGGAGTTGTTGGTTCTGAAACTGAAGACGCCCTTTTTGAATACATCAACCAAGCGCAAAGCCAGAGGCTTTTAAAGCTTACTGATCCTTATATGAGGGGATCGGACGTATTACTTGTGCAAAAGCAGCTGAACTTACTGATTGATCCCACTACCCTTCTGCCTTTTTACTCGGGTAACCTGGACGGAATATTTGGCCCCATTACCAGCGATGCTGTAATCCGGTTTCAAAAATACGCGGGTATTACGGCAGACGGCATTGTTGGACCGGTGACAAGAGCCGCCCTTGACCAGGCGATTATCGATCTAAGCGAGGGCCCGCTAAACGCGCTTGATTATCCTTATGTTTCTCCCACCGTTATTTCGCAGGTCAATCTTGCTCTTGCTGGCGAAACACAGCTTCGTATTGATTTGGTGGCAGAAACGCTTCGTTGGGTATGGCCTTGCGGTCAATATATTTTCGGCGCCAATTTATATAAACCCGACCTGACTATTCAGGTCCCCACCGTAGAGTACATCAAGCAACAAGCTGATAAGTACCCTGCCTATTTCTCAGACGGACGCGAAGAATTTGTGATTGAGCACTACCTGGAGTGTGTGCAGAAGGGAATCCCACAAGCCTGCGCGGATTGTTCAGGGCTACTGGTGGGTATCTGGCGTAAGTTCCAAATAGTAGATCGAACGTTTGATGCTACGGCAAATTCAATTTACAATAGATATTGCATCAATATCGATAAAACATCCCTTCGTCCTGGGGATTGTCTTTTTAGAAAGACAAGTAGCGGAATTCCTCATATGGGGATGTATCTGGGCAGCCAATGGACGATAGAGGCGGTGGGTACGGCCTACGGAATCCAGACCAGCCTGCTCAATAGACACGAGGTTCGAAACCAGATGACAGGCAAAGTTGTAGAGAAGCCCTTGTTTAATTTGTTCGGCAGGCCCAAGTTTTTACCATAGAAAAATTGCAGGACAGAATACAAATCAGTAATATATGATAGGCCCCAGAGGAGGCATCTGCCGCCCGCATGGAAGCCTTTATCAAGCATCTAAAAGAGCAATAAATATCTATAAGGGGTAAACCACAGTTTCGAAACAACAAAAATGCCCGATTTCTTTGAAAATCAGGCATTTATTTTTGGCGGAGAAGGAGAGATTCGGTTTTCGGACATCGGCATCGGTTTGCTTGCGACGGCCGCAGCCTAGTCCAGCGAGGCGACTCCCGCCGAGTCCGGCGCTCCGCGACTAAGCAAACCGGCCTGTCACGAAAACACGGGGCGGGAAGCATTAAGCATTTTCAATGCATAATGCAAGGATGTTTCGCCTGCGGCGAAACCCCAGGGTTCTAAAAAGGCGTCACTGGCGCCTTTTTTGCCCTTTTCGGGCACCGAACCCGCTGTCTCGCTAAGTGCATCTGAATGCTTGTAAATTGTACGCACTTAGCGAGACAGCCCCTTCGAATCTCTTTTAATCAGGCCAAAATCAAGAGCATCTCTTTGAGATGCCCTTGATTTTGGCGGAGAAGGAGAGATTCGAACTCTCGCGCCAGTTACCCCAGCCTACTCCCTTAGCAGGGGAGCCCCTTGAGCCACTTGGGTACTTCTCCGTATATAAAATTGAGTCTTTGGCGGAGAGAGAGGGATTCGAACCCCCGGTGCCTTGCGGCATCACCGGTTTTCAAGACCGGCTCCATAAACCACTCGGACATCTCTCCTCAGCAAGCGTTATTATACCAGAAAGGACAAAACCATGTCAAGGCGCGGCTTATCGCCAAGCAAGGTAAATATATACGCTGCAAAGTAGAATCAAAAACAGGTGGGAACAGCGACGAGCGCGTCGGTAATCACATGCATAAAAGGTGCCAGGCGCATGATCTGCATGAGGTTACCCTTAAGTTTAAGCCTGTTTGTAGAGATGGCGCGTGCAGCATCCAGCTTGCCGCAAAGTACATCCGCATATACGTCGTAATCACCAATCAGACGAAAAGCCGCTTCCGGGCCATCCCCCTCGCCCAGCGAGAGCTTTTGAAACGCCCCGTTTGAATAACTTAGGTGCAGAAATTGATCTTTCCCCGAAGGTGTATGGAAGTGATGAAATGTCGCCGTGGCGGTGATGTTGCCCATTGTACGGCCCCTAAGAGCCTGCTCCACCGCGCGTGCCCATTCCGCAGATAGGTAAGGAACAGTTTTCACGCGAGTTGCCTCCGCCGGTACGCCGCATACAAATTCACCCGCATTGCTCTAAACGTAACCGAGTTTTGCGGTCCGGCTCTTCTTTCAAGTATATGTACTGTTTCGATGTTCGTCAACAAATTTTGCATGGTAATTAGCTTGACAAACCATGTTTTACTGTCATATGATAGTGGAAATATTTGCTCGGGAGCAGATTTATGTTTACGATTTACAGCACGGATATCGATTTTTAGCGCTTGGCCCTCTTCTCACGGGTCAGGCGCCAAAGACGCTCTGTCCGTGAGGCTTTGTAGGCGTAAATGCTTTCTTTGGCCGCACCGGCACAGGTGCGGTTTTTTATTTCTCTATTTGGCTTGAAAGGAGGTGTTCGTATGCGGCATAAAGATTATGCCGGAACGGATGAGCCCTGTCGACGAAGAAGTATTCATAAAAATGACAGGAGGTAATATGTATGTTTAATTCTATCAACAACGAAATCACCGCCACTCATACAGAGTTTGAGGCACTGCATGGTCTTGTCGGCCAATCGGTACGACTTAGGGGGATGATTTATAAAATACGCGAGATGTCGGACTTTGCGTTTGTGCTGCTTCGCGGCCCAAGGCAAATGCTTCAATGTGTGTATGTGCCCGAAGTTACACATTTTCCGCTTGCTATGCTCAAAGAGGGCATGTGGGTAAGAGTAACGGGTGAAGTCGTCTCAGATTTGCGTAGCAAATCGGGCTTTGAGGTACGGCTTAAAGAAGCGGAAATATTGTCCGCACCCGCAGCGGAGCCCCCGGTAGTCATCAACGGGAAAGAGGTTACAGCTTCCATAGAAACGCTCTTAGACTACCGCCCGCTCACCTTACGCAACGAAAAAGAGCGCGCCATTTTCAAAGTACAGGAGGGTATTTGCGCTGGCTTTCGCAAGTTCTTTTTTGAAAACGGCTTTACGGAAATCCATTCCCCGAAGATCGTATCAAGCGGCGCAGAGGGTGGTGCGAACATATTCGAGCTTAACTATTTTGGCTCCCCCGCCTACCTTGCCCAAAGCCCGCAATTTTACAAGCAGGCTATGGTTGGCGCTTACGAGCGGGTATATGAAATCGCTCCGGTGTTCCGTGCGGAAAAGCACGATACCTCGCGCCACATCAACGAATATACGAGTGTTGACTTTGAAATGGGCTTTATTGAAAGCTTTGAAGACGTAATGCGAACGGAGATACGCATGCTGCAATCTGCGCTGAGCTTTCTTAAAGCCAATTACACGCAGGAGCTTAAGCTCCTCGGGGCAAAGCTCCCGATTCTTGAAAACGTCCCCACGATCCGCTTTATGGAGGCAAAGGAGCTTCTTGAAAAGAAGTGCGGCATGGAGATTGAGGACTATGAGGACTTCTCCCCCGAGGAGGAAAAGCGGCTTTGCGAGGAGATAGAGCGGCAGACAAACAGCGTGTTTGTATTTGTAACACACTATAAATCGAGCAAACGCCCGTTTTATGCTATGGACAGCGCGGAAGATGCTTCCTTGACCGACAGCTTCGACCTTTTATTCCGCGGCATGGAAATTACAACTGGCGGCCAACGCATCCACAGCTATGAGGCGCAAGTAGAAAAGATGCTGTCTCGCAATATGGAGATAAAGCACTTTGAAAGCTACCTCATGGCACACAAATTCGGTCTTCCTCCTCACGGAGGACTGGGCCTTGGATTAGAGCGCTTCACGGCAAAGCTATTGGGCTTTTCCAATGTGCGCCGTGCCACGCTTTTCCCGAGAGACATTAACCGGTTGGAGCCTTAAGAGCGTATAAAGTGACCTAAATCAGGTCACTTTTTCTTGCTCGACTGCAGCTTTTGTAACGCAAAAAGAAGGGTAGCCCCTGGAGCGCGATATTCCCCGGGGAATATCGCGCTCCGTAAATTGTTGCCGAATCGGGTAGTATAAAGCCGGCGGATGAGAACCATCCCGCCGGCTTTGCTGTTAAAACTTTAAACGATATTATCCCAACTCCCCCGCTGTCTCAACAATTGCCTCATATAGCGCGTCCACGGCTTTTTCGGCCTCTGCGCTAAGCGGCGCTTCAAACTCCATGCTCTTTGGCTGAATGCCCAATAACAAAAGCTTTGAGCCCGTTTCCTGTGCGAGGTAGGTAAGCATTACCTTTAAAGGGAGCATGTGCGTACAGCAGCTTACACCGCCGACGTCCTTAGGGTCAACCGGGAATACCGCGCCGGGCATTTCCCCCATGTCCGCCGCGTCAACGACGAGAAGATGCGTAGGACAAAACCGCGATATACTGCCGCTGTAGTTTTCGGGCGCTGTTTCGCCCGGGTAGCAGCGAATGTTTTCTGCGTTTATAAAGCGCTCCTGCAAACGTTCTATGAGTACCATGCCCGCCGCGTCGTCGCCGCGAAGTGTGGAACCGGCACCGAGCACTGCAAGGCGTTTCGCATCTATTAAGAAGTCGCGAAGGAGTGTTTTCAATTAAATATCTACCTCAAGGGAGCTCTTGTCGCTTGTGGCAAGCTCAAATCGGTCGGTGCTTACAAGGGAATGCTTGGGGCAGGAGTCGACGCATTGTGCGCAGAAGATGCAGCGATCCATGTGCATACGCGCTTTGAACTTCTTTTCCTCCCCTTCTACCTTGATGATCTTAATTGCGTTAGAGGGACATACACGCTCGCACATTTTGCAGCCGATGCAGGAATCCTGATCGAACTTGATTGCACCTCTGAAGTTCGGCGGCACGGATGCCGGTGTAAAGGGATAGTTTACCGTTACCGGTTTTTTAACGAGCATTCCCATCATGTAGGGGACCATTTTACCCGCGCGTTTTTTCATACGAGGACCGCCCCCTTCACAATTAAATCAATGAGAAGCTGAAGAAGCGCTATGGGTGCGAGTACTTTCCAGCAAAATTCAATCATCTGGTCAATACGAAGACGCGCGAGCACCGTACGCATAACCGCCAGTATGAAGACTACGATAAACACCTTAATAAGGAATACCAACATGCCCAAAACGGGGTTCGCGGGTATGAAAAACGGCATAAACACTGCCGCAACGAGGGCTGCTACCACCACGAGCTCGCTGTCGAGCGTCATGCGGAACATCCC
>JAEZLG010000227.1 GCA_023435855.1 Bacillota bacterium
CCTTTACTACCTTGCCTACGCATCGGTTGTCCTGATGGTTGCGCTGCGCTTATTGCCCTTTTTAAGTCTGCTCCTTTTAGTAACGCTCATACCGGTGCAAAAGAATATTAACGTATTTTTTAAAAAACAGGTGAAGGAGGAAACGTTTATTGTGGCGATTAAGAACTTTCTTCTTATCATCGTCGCTCATATAGCACTCATCTTCCTTGGTGCTCTTTTGCCTGGGTGGGGGGTAGGATGAAATTCGCGGCAAAGCGCGACCTCATTATCGTAGGTTTGGTTGCGGCAATCGGGTTATTACTCTTTTTCATCATGCGAGGCGCAGTGGGGAAACCGGGTACGTATGCGGAAATCTACTATAAGTCGCAGATCGCCAAAACCGTTACGTTGTCTTCGGGCAAGGAGGAGAATTTTTCACTCAACGAACTTCCAAATGTGGTGTTTCACTTTTACGGCGACGGCAGCATAGCATTCATCGAGTCCGACTGCCCGGACAAAATATGCATTCGGTCGGGAAAGCTTACTTACGTAGGTCAAACGGCTGCATGCCTGCCAAATGAGGTTTATATAAAGATCGTTGGCGAGCAAATTGATCCCGACGCGCCCGATCTCGTGGTTGGATAAGTGGTTAGATAATAGGTAGTAATGGAATCGGAACGTATCGTAATAGGCGATAAGGAGTAGTATAGCAAAATGGAAGGGAAAACCTTGGAAAAAAAGAGAGATACAGCATACGTAAAGCGTCTCGCGCTCATGGGCGTGCTGTTCGCGCTCGCTGTCGTACTCTCTATCATAGAAGGTTTCATTCCCGTGCCCGTGCCTGTACCGGGTGTACGGCTTGGGCTTGCGAACATCGTTGTGATGTTTGCACTTTTGAAACTTCGAAAGCGCGATGCGCTTGTGCTCGTCGTCTTAAAAGCCCTGTTTGCGGCTGCCACGCGCGGTGCTGTTGCGGGTGCATTAAGCCTGTCGGGAGGGTTTCTTTCGTTTTGCATCATGGCGCTTATCCTTACTTTTCAAGGTGAGAAATCCACGTATCTTCTCGTAAGCGTTATGGGCGCTGTTTTTCACAACATCGGGCAGATACTTGCGGCTTCGCTCATCCTCGATACATTTTTGTGGCCGTATTTTTCGGTTCTGCTCCTTTCGGGCATCGTTACGGGATTTGCAACCTCTGTTTTGCTGAAGCTGACCTCTCCGGCATTTCAGAGACTGCATCTAAAATAAACCAAAACTCAAACCCTAAAAATTAGGAGGAATTTATGAAGAAACTATTCGCGTTCGTTATGGCTGTTATGCTTCTGAGCGCACTCGTCGCGGGCTGCGGTACCACTGCACCCGGCACCACTGAGACACCCGCTGTCAGCACTGAGGCACCTGTTACCGGCACTGAAGCGCCCGTTGTCAACACCGAGGCACCTACCACCGATGTCGTAAAGACCGGCCTCGCAGTCGTTACCTCTGTTTCCGGATCGAAGGATGCTGCAGCGGATCCTGCAGGCCTCGCGCAGGGCTACTCCACCAACGCCGCGGTCACGGATGATGCTGAGGGTAAGATTGTTTCTTGCGTTATCGATGCCGCGCAGACCAACGTCAATTTTGACACCGCGGGTGTTGTTACAACAGCACTTGATACCGAGTTTCAGACCAAGAACGAGCTTGGCGAAGGCTATGGCATGAAGGCCGCCTCCTCAATCGGCAAGGAATGGAACGAGCAGGCTGCCGCATTTGCTGCTTATGTGGTTGGCAAGACAGCTGAAGAGGTGAATGGCATTGCTGTGAGCGAAGGCTATGCGGCCGATGCCGATCTTAAGGCCTCTGTCACTGTGCATATTACAACTTTCATGGAAGTCGTTGCAAAGGCCGTCAATAACGCGCAAGAGCTTGGTGCTACCGCTGTGGATACGCTAAGCATCGGCACCGTGACGAACATCGCTAAATCTAAGAATGCTGCCGCGGACGCCGAAGGCCTCGTGCAGGTTTATAACACCTATGCTGCGGCCACGAAAAATGCCGACGGCGTCATTACGAGCTGTGTCATCGACGCCAGCCAGGCCAATGTTAACTTTGATACGACCGGCAAGATCACGAACGACATTTCCGTTGCCGTGCAGACCAAGAACGAGATCGGCGAGGGCTACGGCATGAAAGCCGCCTCCTCTATCGGCAAGGAATGGAACGAGCAGGCTGCTGCGTTTGCCGCCTATGTGACGGGCAAAACTGCCGCTGAGGTCGAAGGCATCGCCATGAGCGAAGGCTATGCTGCTGATGCAGACCTTAAGGCCTCCGTTACCGTGCATGTCACCGATTTCATCAACGTTGTGGCGAAAGCTGCGAAATAAAAAAAACTGACGGACTAAATCGGAGAGGCCACCCGTTGCCTCTCCGATTTTTACAAGAAAGCATGAAAAAGACAATCGCCGTATTCCTTGCTCTAATTTTACTTTTATCAAGCGGCTGCGCCTTGCAAAAGGAGCAGCGCTATAACGCGCAGTTTTTAAGCCTTTTTGATACGCTCACAACCATCGTCGGCTATGCTCGCAGCGAGGATGAGTTTAAGGAGCTTGCAGAAAAACTCCGTTTGAAGCTTGAAGAGTATCATCAACTTTATGATATCTACAACGATTATCCGGATGTCAATAACATAAAAACGATCAACGATAATGCGGGTATTGCACCCGTTAAGGTGGATTCGCGCATCATTGATCTATTAAAGCTCATGATCGTACGAAATGCTGAGACAAACGGTGCCGTGAATGTGGCTATGGGTGCTGTGTTATCAATATGGCACGATTACCGCGAGGAAGGTTTAAATGATCCCGAAAACGCGAAGCTTCCTCCAATGGAGGCTTTAGAAGAAGCCGCAGAACATACGGATATAAACGATATAATAATCGATGAAGAAAACTCTAGCGTGTACCTTCGCGATCCTTTTATGCGCCTTGACGTTGGCTCTACAGCCAAAGGTTATGCGACAGAGCAGCTGGCACTGTACGCAAAAAGCCTTGGCGTAACTTCGCTTCTAATAAGCGTAGGCGGCAACATTCGAGCCATCGGCGGAAAAAAAGAGCCCGATTCAAAGGGCGATACACGCTGGAATATCGGCATACAAAACCCTGATAAAGAAAGCGAACAGACAGAGCTCATGCATGTGCTCGTCAGCGATATGGCCATCGTTTCAAGCGGTGTCTATGAGCGCTATTATGTAGTGGACGGTAAAAAGTACCATCATATTATCGACCCTAAGACTCTCATGCCCTCTATGAACTATCAGCAGGTGACCATACTTTCAAAAGACTCCGGTACTGGCGATTCCCTCTCTACTGCTGTGTTTATCCTTTCGGTTGAGGAAGGGAAGACGCTGTTAAAAAGCGTAGGTGCTGAGGCAGCATGGGTAAAAGAGGACGGAAGCATCGAATACACAGACGGCTTTTTAGAATATGTCAAAGAAGCGCAAGAGAACGCATAACAGCGTGAACATAACCATTTTTCTTGACAATTTCATTTCGTTTTGAGTAAACTAAAATAAACGAATATGATTTTCTTTCGGTTGGGCGGTTTATACCGCTTCAAGACGCTGAAGCTTATGGGTGGGAGCTTTTTTAGAGCTCTCACCTTTTTTATTTTTCAAGGAGGGTTATTCGTATGACAGTTTTGGAAGGATCGGTGGTCGCCGCTATGTGTTTTCTCACGGTGTTCCTCGCGCTGGGCGGCGTTTTCGTGCTGATGAAGGTGCTTTCAGCCTTACTGGGCGCTTTTTCGCGCGAAAGGAAGGGGGAATAGCTTATGTGGAGTGAGATTTTGCAAAAACTTTTTGCTCAAACGGGATTTTCTGCGCTCACATGGCAGCACGGGTTGATGCTCTTTTTAGCGCTTGTTCTTATTTACCTGGCGGTTGCGAAAAAATTTGAACCGCTTCTTCTGCTACCCATCGCGTTTGGAATGCTGCTTGCAAACCTTCCGCTCTCGGGGCTTATGGCAGAGCCTAAGGGACAAACACCCGGCGGTGTATTATACTATCTGTATTTGGGCGTGAAGCTCGGCATCTATCCTTCGCTCATCTTTTTAGGCATAGGAGCTATGACGGATTTCGGCCCGCTTCTGGCGCGGCCGTCGAGCCTTTTCATGGGTGCGGGAGCACAGTTCGGCATTGCCGCAGTATTTGTACTGGCGCTTTCTCTGGGCATGACGCCTGGTGAAGCCGCGTCTTCGGCGATTATCGCGGGTGCGGATGGCCCTACGGCCATTTACCTAACCACGCGGCTTGCGCCGCATATTCTTCCGGCGGTGGCAATCGCGGCGTATTCGTATATGGCACTCATCCCGCTCATACAGCCCCCGCTCATGCGGCTTCTTACAACGAAGCGCGAGCGTGAGGTGAAGATGGAGGAGCTTCGCGTTGTGGGGAAACCGGAGCGAATACTGTTCCCCATTGCGGTAACGCTTTTTTGTGCGCTTTTGCTTCCCTCGGCGACGCCCTTAATCGGTATGCTGATGCTCGGTAATCTTTTAAGGGAAAGCGGTGTGACGGAGCGATTGAGTGATACGGCACAAAACGCTCTCATTAATACCGTTACCATATTTTTAGGCGTTACGGTTGGGGCCACGGCGAGTGCGGAGACATTTTTGCAGCCGGAAACGCTTAAGGTGATTGCACTCGGGCTTGGAGGCTTTGTTTTGAGCACCGTCGGTGGGCTTCTTTTGGGGAAACTCATGTATGTGTTAAGCGGTGGTAAGGTAAACCCTCTCATCGGTTCCGCGGGCGTATCCGCCGTGCCTATGGCGGCGCGTATTTCCAACAAGGAGGGTTTAAAAGCGAACCCCTCCAGTTATCTTTTGATGCACGCAATGGGGCCGAATGTCGCGGGCGTGATCGGTTCCGCAGTGGCGGCTGCGGTGCTATTGTCCGTATTCGGTTAATCCCTATATACATTTTCATACAACGGGCCGTGTACTTTTTGCACGGCCCGTTGTAAAATGAAAAAAAGCAATTCTTATTTTCTTATCAAAAATTCGTCAACATGGAGGCGGGTACATGGTAGAACAAGAAACGGTAAAAAAGAGGATAGGGTTTCATACCTCAGGCACGGAAAGAATCAGCTATGGGCTTTACTTTTTCGGACAGAACGTATTTTACTACATTCTCACCCAGTTCTTAGGGCCGTTCATGACCGATATCGGCATCGCAGCGGCGACGGCGGCCGTGATCACCATGATCGTTAAAATTTGGGATGCGGTTAACGATCCGATATTTGGCGGCATTGTGGACAGAGTACGCTTTAAGCGGGGCAAATTTATACCTTGGCTTAGAATATCCCTTATATTGATTCCCCTTTCCACCGTATTTTTATTTGCCGCGCCGGCGGGTATAACGGATGTGGCAAAGATCATCTGGGTAACGATCGGCTACATTTTATGGGATACCGCCTACACCATCTGCGATGTTCCCATCTACGGTCTTGTCACCACCATGACGGGGAACCTTGAAGAGCGTACATCCGTGATGGCAATCGGCCGCATATTCGCGGGCCTAGGTGCTGCCGCAGCCGTAATGCTTCTTCCGCAGATACGAGAAGCAGTGGGCGGCTGGCTGCCCTCGGTCGTAATAGCCTCCGTATTGGCGCTTGTCGTCATGGCACCTGTCTTATTCACCGCCAAGGAGCGTATAGCACCGCCCAAATCGGAAACGGAACCGGGCCTTAGGGAAATGTTTCGTTTCTTTAAAAGCAACAAATACATGCTTGTGTTCAATCTTGCGCTTATCATAGCTTCTTTTACCAATGTCGCGGGTGCACTCAACGTGTATTTCGCGCGCTATCTATTGGGCGATGAGAAGATGCTTACACTGTTCGCTGCGCTTGTACTGATCCCCATGCTCGTCGCCTCCGCTTTCATGCCTGCGCTCGTCAAAAAGTACGATAAGTTTAAAATGTATTTTTTCGCGTCGGTTATGAGTGTTGTGATGGGGCTCGCGCAGTTTTTCATAGGCTACGGCAATTTGACGGTACTTATCATAACGACGATACTTCGCTACATCCCTGTGGGTGTCACAAGCGCACTTTTATTCATGTTTACACCGGATGTCGCAGAATACGGGCACTATAAAACAGGCGTACGCGCCTCGGGTATAGCATTTTCCATACAGACCTTCACTGCCAAGCTTACAGGGGCTATCTCTACAGCCATGGGGCTTTTCGCCCTCGCGTTTATCGGCTTTATCGAAGGGGAAGGTGCAGTACAATTGGCGGGTTTCAACGATAAGTTCTGGCTCATTTACGCACTTGTGCCCTGCATAGGTGCTGCGGTATCGCTTGTTGTGCTTTGGATGTATAAGCTTCGCGATAAAGATGTGCAGATCATGACGGACTGTAACAGCGGCGCAATCAGCCGCGAGGAGGCAGAAAGGCTGCTGGGAGAGCGAAATAAGTAAACAGTTAATACATAACAATAAAGGCTCCATCTTGGAGCCTTTTAATTATTTATGTTTTTGATTGAAATCGTAGCATAGCGTGCAAACCGTAGGACTCCTCCGCCTTTAAAACATACGGCTCGTGCAAGGCCGCAACGCCCGGCAAATCGCCGCCTACGCCACACATCGCGCCGTCGAGCGATAGCTCGGTAATATCGGTATAGCTCAATTCGTGCAAATGCTCCGCTTGATCAAGAGCTTCCTGCGTATAATGGCGGGCGGAAAACAGAAACCCACTGCCGCTTAAATCCGTAATGGAAATTATTCCGTCCGCTCCCGAAAGTGTCAGCTCACGTGTACCACCACGCGTACCGTTTTCCTGCGGGCGCATGTAGCGGTGCTCAAGCTCGTTAACCGTTAACGTAAAGCGCGAAATGCGCGCGCCGCTCTCGCGGTCGGGGTAGTTTTCGTGTGGGCCGCGCCCATAAAAGCGCACTGTATCGAAGTTTCTTGGAAGTGCCAAACGTAATCCCGCGCGCGGCAGCACGAGCTTTCGGGAAACTACCTCCTGTTTGACCTCAATCATGCCGTCGCCGTATATTTTGTAGATGACTTCCGACCGCTTTAATAGCGGATGGCTCCATTTGGCGTGAACAAGCACAAACCCTTCTTCAATTCGGCCGTCCATAGCTTTTGAACGCTCGCGTTTTGCGGCGCGCTGCCATGATTCGCACGGCATGAAGCGGAGGATTAATGGAACAAAGTTAGAAAGGCCGCGGTCGTTATCCGTCTGTGCGCGATAGGTATTGGGACGAAGCGGCGAGCGAATCCACTCCTTGCCTTTAATGCGGGCGCTGATAAGCGAACCGTTCGAAAACGTGTAAGAGAAGCCTTCTCCCATAACCGTCATACGCTCATTTTCCCATGTGAGCCTCGGCGCAGGAAGCTTCGTGTTTATGTGCAGCAGCTTCCCCTTCCGGAGCGCAATCTGAGAAAATGCGATCTCATAATTTTTCTCCGCCCACGCATGATCTTCCCTGAGCAGCCACGAAAATGTGATGAACGCCTCTTTACCGGAGGGTGCCATATTTTTGAAAGCCACTTGGATCTCCCTACTGCAAAGCGGTGCTACGCTTTCATATAGGACAGGCGGCACTTCGCCCTCCTCCAGTAAATAGCCGTCTGTTTCTATACGCCATACGAGGCGGTAGGCACTAAGGTCGGAAAATAGCTGTTCATTTCGCACCAAAAACCGCCCCGCACCTATGTTTACGGGCAGAACGCGGAGTACCTGATAGCACTTTTTTACTTCATACGCGGAGGGGTGGGGCGTTCTGTCAGCTGCCAGTATGCCGTTCGCACAAAAATAGCGGTCGCTCCCTACGGTAAAAACGCTCTTATGCCCCTTAATGCTGAATTTTTCTTTAAAATCGCTCCCGTAGAGCCATTGGTCGCCCTCCGGCGTCTTTTTACGGATAGACTGATCCACATAATCCCAGATGAAGCCGCCGCACATATGCTTATAACGCTCGAACGCCTCGGTGTATTCGTTGAAGTTGCCGAGGCTGTTTTCCATAGCGTGCGCATACTCGCACAAGAGTACCGGCATATGTTCATACTGCTCTCTTCTTACAGCCTTAGAGTCAGAAGACAGTGCATTAATGATGCCCTTCGGCTTTTCAAGTGGCTGCTTTTCGCATAGCGCACGGAACGTTTTTGCGTCGGGATACATGCGGCTTATTACGTCGGAACTTCTATTATCGTGCTCGCCTTCGTAGTGGAACGGGCGCGTATCGTCAAGAAGCGCTGCAGCATCGCGCATGGCCGTGAAATTTTCACCCATACCGGCTTCGTTGCCGAGACTCCAGAAAAACACGCATGCATGGTTGCGGTCTCGAAGTACCATCCGCTGCATCCTGTCTATGCAATGTGCCTTCCATTGTATCAGCCCTAAGGGGAGCTTTCTTCGTGCACCGTGGGACTCGAGATCGTTTTCATCCATCACCAGGATACCGAGCTCGTCGCAAAGCTCGTAGAGCATAGGGTCGTTGGGGTAGTGGCTTGTGCGCAGAGCGTTTATGTTGAGCCGTTTCATGTT
>JAEZLG010000013.1 GCA_023435855.1 Bacillota bacterium
GAAATGACCTGCTCTTTTATCTTCACGGCAAGCAGGTTTTCACGCTCCTGAGCTTCCACGAGTTTCTTATACGCGTCGTAGGTAAGGTCGTAATCCTTGAGGTATTCGACGAAAAGCTTCATTTCGGGTTCCTTGATGGCGGCCTCGTCGGTGATGCTCTCATCTACCTCGTCTTTATAATCAGCAAGTGCGGCATCCAGCTGTTCCTGCACGTTTGCGGCGAGCTTCTGTTCATCCTCTTCATTTAACTTGATGCCTTCCTTATGCGCCTGTGCAACAGGGATGGCGCTTTCAATGAGTGCATCAAACGTCATCTGCTTAAGCTCTGCTTCAGGGTCATCAGTCGTAGTCTGGATAAGCCCGTACTGGTAGTAGCTTTGATACATGGAATAGGTATTGGAAAACTCCGAATACAAAATTTCCACATCGCCTACTTTTGCTACGACGGGATTGGTGATTACTGCGTTACACCCGGTAACTGCGAGCATCATAACGGCGATGAGAAATGCCGCCGCGGCGAACGCGCGATTGCTTTTGTGCTGCATGTCTTTGTTTCTCCTCCGGTAAGCGGTTTATGCCGCTTTTATAGTCGGGATTTCTATAGTATCCCTACAGTGAGTTTAGCTTAAAACGGTCATCTAAACCGCAGGACTTCGGCTTTCCTCACCTTCAGTATTTTATCCCCTCGTTAATCGCCTGTCAACGAACCCTTTTTGAAATCTCTGTGGCAAAGCTGCTTTCTATACCCGCCTGCTCGCTTTTATGCTAAATATGCCAAAGATGGCTGTTCTTCGCATGTTTAGCTTGTTAAAAGGAGGGCTTATGTGGTAACATAAAGAGAATTAAAATAAGGCATGCATGTTTTGGCGGCCTTCTATCCTTACTATACTTTGGAGGTATTCCTTATGGTAATGGCCGGTGACTTTAGAAAAGGCGTTACGGTAGATATCGACGGGCAGGTTTGGCTCGTTGCGGACTTTCAACATGTCAAACCCGGCAAGGGCGCTGCGTTCGTACGCACTCGCCTCAAGAACGTTATGACGGGCGCCGTACTCGAGCGTACCTTTAGCCCGACGGACAAGTATCCGCGCGCGGTAATCGAAACCAAGGAGATGCAGTATCTTTACAGCGACGGCGAGCTTTACTACTTCATGGACACGGAAACCTACGAGCAAATCCCGCTCAACCACGATCAGGTAGAAGACGCCATCAACTATATTGTAGAAAACCAAAACGTAAGCATTCGCTTTTACAAGGGCAGCGCCTTCTCCGTGGATGCACCCAACTTTGTTGAACTGACCGTAACAGAAACAGAGCCCGGCTTCCGCGGCGATACCGCAACCGGCACCAACAAACCCGCAACGCTTGAGACGGGCCTTAAGATAAGCGTTCCTCTTTTCGTCAACGAAGGTGACCGCATCCGCGTGGATACCCGCTCGGGCGAATATATGGAGCGCGTATAGTGCCCCGCTTTCGTTAAAATACCACTCAATAGGTTACAACATGAAAGGAGATACATACATGAGCTATATTAAAGAAAAGGTCTCTTACCTTCGCGGACTGGCCGAGGGACTCGGCGTAGGCAGCGACGCGACAGGTAAACTTCTCAACGAAATCATCGCTACGCTCGACAGCATGGCCGACGCCTTAGACGAAAACGAAGCCGCCATCATGGAGTTGGATGAGTGCGTAGACGATATCTACGAGGAAATCGACGAAATCGATGAGCTCCTCTACGACGACGAAGACGATGACTTTGTGGAATTTGAATGCCCTAACTGCGGGGAAACCGCTTTCTTTGACAAGGAAATGCTTGAAAACAGCGAGAACCTCATCTGTCCCAACTGCAACGCCTCCATCGTCACAGAAGAAGACGACGAAGAATAATCTTTAACGCATCAAAAAGCGTACCGTTTCTCAGAAACGGTACGCTTTTTTTCGGAGGGGGACGCGGCTACTTGAACTCTGACATCACCTTTTCACCAAAGCTGTTATCGACGAGAGTAGAGAAATCCACACGAGCGCTCAGTACGCCCGCTCCATCCATAACATCCTGCAATCGTGTGAAAGCGTCTTCGGTCATGGTCGGTATGTCAGTCCAGGAATCTGTGGCACGGTAGCTCTTTGCCACAAGTTCCAACGTCGCTTGCTCGGCATCCGGGAAAAACGGCAGCATGGCCTTTGCCACCTCCGCATCGGAGGCAGTCTTAACATAAACTTGGGCGCGGTAAATAGCGCGTACAAACGCCTCAACGAACGCCGGGTCCTCGTCTATGGTCTTTTGCTGTACCATGAATGTCGTGTAGGGCACTTCGCCGCTTTCAAGGCCCATGTTGGCGACTTTATACCCCTTCCCTTCCTTTTCGAACAACGATGCTGTTGGCTCAAACAAAGTTACATAATCCCCCGTTCCGCTTTCGAACGCACCGCCCATGAGGCTAAACTGGATGTTGTCGATCACCGTTACGTCCACATTCGGCTCAAGACCGTGTTCGCGCAGCACATAGCAAAGCGTCATGTACGGCATCCCGCCCGGACGTCCTCCGATGATGGTCTTTCCCGCGAGGCTTTCAAACTTGAAATCCGCCTCACTCTGCCTCCCTACGAGGAATGAGCCGTCCCGCTTGGTGAGCTGCGCGATAATGATGGGGTGATCCTCTTTCCCCTCATTCACCACGTAGACGCCCGTTTCCGGCCCCATGAGTGCTACCAGCGCGTCACCCGACAAAAGCGCTGTCATGCTCTTGTCGCTGCCGCCGCCCGTCACGATGGAAAGATCAATCCCCTCGTCTGCAAAATACCCGAGCGATACCGCAACGTAGAGCGGCGCGTAAAACACAGAACGCGTCACCTCGTTTAACGTGACCGCCCTCAACTCACGCTCCTTCGTACAGCCGCTAAATAGCGCTGCGATGAACAGAACCGCAAGCAGCAGCGATAGTGCTTTTCTCATCCTATCCCCTCCAAATTTTGATCAATCTCAGATTGCTTTATAGTATTCAGACAGCCAAAGAGTGTGAAAGTAAGGAGCTTTTAAACATCGCACGCCGGGCTGCAGTGCTACCGCGAGGTATACGCCTTACGACAGCGCCGTACTTGCACAGCGTGCGATGTAAAAGGGACATTTGTGGCTTACCCCACCCCTTTAGAGGATGAAAATCGCAACAATTATTGTCGCAGCCATGCCGCAGAGCACCGGTACAAGGTTTTTACGCGCAAGTTCCTGCGCGCTTACACCACAGATTGCCGCCACGGGGATAACCGCCCACGGGATAATGGTGCCGCCATCCGCCCAAACGGTAAGGATTTGCCCGAGTGCCGTGAGCCCCGCAACATTGACCTTAATGATTTGCGAGAAGGTATAGGCGAGCGTACCAACCATGGGCAGCCCCGAAAAGCCCGAACCGTCGAGGCCCGTTATGAAGGAGACAACAGATTGCGTAGCGATTGCGGTAAGTTTAGACATCTGCACTTGGTCTGCAATAAATAGGCTTATATCATTTAGGATGGCAGGTGCTCCCTCTCCAAGCACGGCAACAGCACCGCTTTGGTTGCCTATAAAGAAGAGACCGCCGATAAACAGCACCGGCACAAACACCTTCATGCCAAAGCCGAAGCCTTCTTTAAGATAATCCCCCACCTTATCAAGGGCTTCCTTAGGCTTGAATATTACAAACGCCATGAGGAGTGTAAGCACCACGGCTGTTCCGCCCACAAGTGCCGTCGCATCACCGCCGGCAAGCTTAAACACAAGCATGCCAACGATATCCGCCAAAAAGGCTGCAGGAACTAGGATGGCCATCATCATAGCTAGCTTCTTTTTGCCTTTTATGACCGGGACACGCTCCACAGTAGCGACCACCGTTTTATCAGCGCCCTTCTTCTTTTGATCCCGAAGCATCATGAAAAATGCCACAGCAACCGTAACGATAGCCATCGTGGCCCATAGCGGCACGGATGCAGCCATTACATCCGGCGCAGTGATACCCGCGCCTTTTGCGCTGATCGAAGGTGCGCCCTGTATAAAGAAGTCGCTTGAAAGAGCTATGCCGTGGCCAAACAGGTTCATCGCCACCGCTACGTACATAGGTGATAAGCCCGCCTGAACCGCCGCAGGTAAAAGCACCGCCCCAACAAGAGCAGTTGCGGGACTCGGCCACACAAGGTAGGAAATAACCATCATCGTAAGGCCAACAGCGAAAAACGCAATGTTTTTGTTGATCATTACCTTTTTGATGGGTGACATCATAATGGAATCTGCACCGAGTTCCTGCAGCGCTTTGGAC
>JAEZLG010000149.1 GCA_023435855.1 Bacillota bacterium
ACCATGCCCTTGAACGAAAGGAGCTTTTCCTACTACAACACGGAGGAAAAATGCTTCGCTATAGAAGGTGGCATGTATGCGGTAGAAATCGGCGCTTCGAGCCGCGACATCCGTTTGCGTGCTGACATTAACGTGGAGGGCGACGGCTTAGAAGAGCAGCTCCCTTATTACGAAAATCTAAGGGCCTACGCGCGGCCCACAGGCACACCTCTCAACATCCCCGATAGCGAATTTTCCGCACTCCTTTCGCGGCCCATACCGCCCGCGAACCGTCAAAAAGGCGAGCCATTTACATTTAACAGCACCTTAAGCGACATGCATAAAACGCTCATAGGCAAAATCGTGTTTGCAATAGTAAAAAAGATGGCTCTCAAAATGGCAGGTGACACTACGGACGAAGGGCTCATGAACATGTTTAACGCTATGCTCGCGGAAAAGCCCATCAGAAGCCTTGCCGCCATGAGCAACGGTGCGCTCACGCCAACACAGGGCCAAGGCCTTGTGGATTTGGCGAACGGCAAGCCTTTTAAAGGGATGAAGAAGCTTTTAGCCAAAGAGCAATAAGAGGCAGCGTCATGAAGTTTATCCGCAAAAAAATCATCGAAAACTGGGAAAAGGTAGCTGTAAGTGACGCAGAGCGCATCGCAAAGCAAACACCTACGCCAAATGTTACGGTGAGGCGTAAAATCCCATACAATGATGACGGCCACGAGATGCACACGCTCAACGTCTACTATCCCGATAACGCGAAGGGTCTATTACCCACGGTCGTAGATATACACGGCGGTGGCTGGCTGTATGGCGACAGAGAACTGAACCGCCATTTTTGCATGTTTCTCGCTGCACAAGGATACACCGTTATCGGCATGAGCTATCGACTATTGCCGGAGCCCGACTTGAAAGGGCAAGTGCAGGATATTTTCGAAAGCCTACATTGGCTTAGCCGCCACGCTAAAGATTACCATAGCGACCTCGACAGAGTCTTTCTTACGGGCGATTCCGCAGGCGGGCATCTGTCCGGCCTTACGGCTTGCGCCAACCTTAGTGCGGACCTTCAAAAAACGTACGGTGTTAAGCCCGTTTCCTTCCCTTTTCGCGCAGTCGCCATCAACCACGGCGTGTGCGACATCCATGCAAGTTTCTATAAAGGCAAAAGTCTTACGGGAAAGCTCGTCAAGCGTGAAATGGCATTGATGTTCTTCGGCAAGCGCCCGAGCCTATCACCTTTCTATAAAAAATCGAGCCTGAAGGATACCGCTTTAGGCATCACCCTGCCGTCTGTGCTTATCATAAGCAGCGAGCATGACGCGCTGCACGATGGCCAATCGGTTGCTCTCCACGTATGGATGACAGCGCAAAACATACCGCATGAAACGCTGTTTTGGGAAAAGGAAAAGGGCGGGCATTTGACACATGTGTTTAACATCACCCACCCCGAGTATGCGGAATCGATAGAAACGAACCTTAAGATGCTCGACTTTTTTAAGAGGAGCTTACATTAATACAATCCATGCTAAAAACGCCGCTCCGTATTGGAGCGGCGTTTCATAACAAGACTAAAATATATTGCGATTACTTGGTCTCTTTGACTTCCTCGTCGAGGGTGTTTTCGACGGGAGAATTCTCGACCGATGCGATGGCGCCGCGGGCAAACACGAGGCGAACCTTGTCGGGGCCGACGGAGATGGTGATGATATCGTCCTTCACAGAGGTTACGGTACCGTAAATTCCGCCGATGGTACGGATACGGTCACCCGGCTTGATAGCTGCGAGCATCTGCTTGACTTTCTTATCGCGCCTGCGCTGCGGGATGATCATCAAGGCTACCATAGCCACCATAAGTACGATGAGCAGACCGCCACCCTGGAAGAAGTTTCCAATACTGGTCATAAAACCTTCACTCATATGTATAAAACCGTCCTTTAAAAAATTGCCCGAGCCGCGCAGGCTCGCAAGCTCTCACTTATCATACCCGCGGTATATTGCGTGCGTCAAGGACTAACCTACAAGAATCACAAAAATGTTCACTTTCACGGCACAATCAATACATTTCCATGGAATAGAAGCTCTCTTTTTGCTTAAAACGATCCCGCTCGTCCGCGCTAAGCCCCGTAAAAAGCGCATTCTCATCGAGTACCTTGTATAAATTGAAGGTTTCTCGCGTAAAAGCCTTCCCGCTTATAAGCGGCGTATTTGCGCAAATGGCAGCATGTATGCGTCCGTATTTTTTACTGAGCGCTTTTAATAGCGGCAACGGCTTTTCGCCCGCTAGTTCGAGAGTATGCGCTTCGCCGTTCTCAAAATAGCATATCGCGTACGCACCGCCACCGCAAAGAGCGTAACTTTCATACGTTGTAAGCTCCTCTAAAAGAAGCTCCATATTCTTTAATGTCCGCACACGCACGCCGTTAAAGCCCTCTGCGTAATCGGTATAAAGCTTTAAAAGCTCGGCTGCGGATGGTTTATGCGTTTCAATCTCCTCCACGCCTGAAAAGTCGCTCAAGGTAAGAGTATACACGTCGCGGCGTGCAAAGGCTTTAAAGCCGAATTTTTCGTAAAAGCTTTCGAGTTCCTCCGTCGCAGCCTTGAGTATGGTAAGGCAAAAACCGCGTTCGCGCATAACTTCAAATGCGGCGTTGAGCATGCTTTGTGCAACACCCTTGCCGCGCTCTTCAGGCAGCGTGGCGACACCTACAACAAGACATACGCTTTTATCTACGCCAAAAAAGCGAGCTGTCTGCGGCAGCATGTGCACCGTACCGATAAGCCTTTCTCCATCAAACGCGCCCAATATCCAATTAGGCTTCGTGCGCTTTTGAAAAT
>JAEZLG010000209.1 GCA_023435855.1 Bacillota bacterium
ATTTACAGCAGTCGAGCTTGAAATGCCTGAGGGCACCGGGTATGAGGAAGAGCCGGAGGCAGAGGCAGAGATCCCGGGTTCTGCGCCTGATGCTATGGAAGGGGTTTTACAGCCCGCGAATGAAGCAATATCCGCAGCACCTAAAGAAGAAGAACCGGAGAATGTACTCATCGAAATCACGGAAGAACAAGAACCGCCGGTGAACGTCTCCGAACCCGCAAAAGAACTTGCCTTTGAACCCGTACCCGCACCGGACGATTATAAGCGACGCAAGGATGAAGCGATGGCGGAGGTCAAGAGTTTGGTCGCTAAACGGCAATATAACGACGCGCTCACAAGTTTGTTTACGCTTCTCAACAGCGGCTTTGCGCTTAGCGAAGATGAAAAACGCCAGCTTCTTATTATTATGAAGTTGTTAAAAGAAAAGGGAATATGAGAGAACCTGCAAAAAACGAGCCGAAAATTGATCGACCTGTTTGGGTGACCATTGTGAATTGGGTCGTTGTGATCTCCATAGCGCTGGCGATGATGTTTCTCGGCGTATATGGCGGCATGCGTGACGTAGCTAAAAAAAGCGTTTTTTCGCAGGGAACGCATGTGGACGGCGTGGATTTAAGCGGCATGAGCCAAAAAGACGGAAGCAATCTCGTGCTGAATAAAGAAGCGCAGCGGCTTGAAGCGATTAAAATTGAGCTAAATTTCAACGGCGTGAAAAGGGTGTTTTCCGCATCAGAGCTTGGCGTGAGCGGCAACGCGACCGAGGTTTTAAATGTTGCCTATTCCTATAACAAGAGCGGCGATCTATTGGGGGATTTCAACAACACGCAAGACGCTCTTGAACTAAATTCCGATATCTCCATCGATATGGAGACGATGGTAGAGAATGTAGGCGCTTTTTTAAATGAGAACGCGCGGGAAGTTGTGGATGCTACCGCGAATTTTAATCCCTTGACGCGCACCTTCACCTATACGAACGAATCGACCGGCAATATCGCATATCCCGAGGCTGTTTGCACCGAGCTCGCAGGCCGCATTCGCAACGGAGACAATTCCCCCTTAAACGTGACAGGTAAGTTCATAAAGGTTATCGAGCCTACGGTTACAGTTACGGAGCTTGAAAAGAGCACCGCACTCCTTGTTCAATTCCGCACCATAGCGACAAAAAACGACAAGCGCAATATTAACATTGATTTGATGTGTAAGGCCGTGGATGGCGTCGTTTTACAGCCGGGAGAAACGCTTTCGCTCAACGAGCTCGTCGGGCAGCGCACATTGGAAAAAGGCTTTACCATAGCTCCGGCCATCGTGGACGGCCAACTGACGGATGACGTAGGCGGCGGCATATGCCAGCTTGCGGGCACTCTCTACAACGCAGCACTTCTCGCAGATATGGAAATCGTGGAGCGCGTGCACCATACATGGCCGTCCGATTATCTTCCGATTGGCCTTGATGCGACGCTCAACTGGAACAACAAGGACCTAAAGATCAAAAACCGATCTTCTTATCCGATTTATTTCTCTGCAGAATTGAAAGACCTCATCGTTTCCGTGGAGATATATGGGCAGCCGCTCGAAGAGGACGTGGAAATTGTTTTGGAAAACCGAATCATCAACCAAACCGACACCCCTACGCCGCAGATTATCTATACCGATAAACTCGCCGCGGGGGCGAGCAGAACCCAGGTTAAAAGCCGGCCTGGGTACGAAGTTTTGGTGTATCGCCACTACTTAAGAGGCGGTGCGGTATACCAAAGCGAATTAATTTCGCACGATCATTTCCGTGCTGTGCAGGGAACTGTAGTTGTCGGTACAAATGACATCATAAAATAAAGCCTTTTTTCGCGCAAATACTTACAAATTTTGCATTTATGTATTATGATAATAAGAGCAACATAGGAGGAGCAGAACATGAAGAAGTCGTCGGAAGTAATCGGCCTAAAGGTCATGGGTATAAAAGAGGGGCGCGAATGTGGCGTCGTTCAAGATATCGTGATCAATGCCGGTGCGAAAAATGCTGAATACCTGATTCTGAAAAACAGTGCAGGTTATGAATTTCGCGCTATCAACCTTGGCGATGTGGTGGGCATAGGCGTAAACTACGTCGTAACAGGCTCCGTGGATAACGCGAAAAAGCTTTACGAATCCGCTGAGATACTCCGCATTATTGAAAAAGGCTTCTTCATGCCGGGTGCTACAGTGCTTTCGAGTGCGGGTAACATCCTCGGCACCGTGAAGGATTTTGCATTCGAGGATAAGACGGGTGCACTAAACGTTATCTACCTCGATAACGGCACGGAATACGATGTAGCACAGGTCGCTTCGCTCGCAGGTAATGTCGTGTTCATCAACGAGACCGCAATCGAAACGGCTGAAACCCCCGTAAGCCGTGTCAACCAGGAGTCTAAGCAGTTTTTGCTCGGTAAAACGCTCCTTAACGATGTCGGCAGTGACGATGGCGAGTTTTTCGCCGGTAAGGGCACCGTTTTAAATGACAAACTGCTCGACGAAGCGGAACTCCACGATGCGATCCTTCTCATGACGCTGAACGTATAAAGTAAGATAACTTCATCTTAAAGAACAAGGCCCTGCGGAAAATTCCGTCGGGCCTTATTTGTTATTAGCCGTTGGAGGTAGAGCTCAAGCGCTGTCTAAACGCGTTACCTCTTCTACACAAATCAACATTTTCCTTTAGCTGTCGATATGTCCATCATGGGGCCGTCATGGCGTGCATCAACGTATAATATATAAATGCATTTAGCGCTATAATTCGCTCGGGACACAGCCGAACATGGTCTTAAACGCCTTTAAAAAAGCCGAATAATCGCTAAAACCGGAACGCGCGCAAGCCTCGGTCACAGTTGAACCCGCACGTATGAGTTCGCTTGCGCGTATGAGTCTTTTTTGGCGTATGTAATTGTGCGCCGTGCAACCTGTAAGCTCTTTAAAGCGGTGCATCAAATGCGATTTGCTCACGAAGAATTTTGCGCACAGCGCATCGAGCGAAAGGTCGGCGTCGAGATTAGCATTGATATAAAAGATCACATCATTTAAGCGTGGGTCGCTTCGGTATGCCTCGGTATTCAAAGCTGTTTTGTCGCCGTAGGCGGTGCGGTTAAGCTCAATAAGAAAACGCAGAAAGCACAGTTTTGCTAATAGTTCATGTGCAAATTCCTTAGAATGGAGCGCTTCCTCAGTTTCCTTAAGATGGCGCATCAGTGTAAAGCGCTCGTTCCCTTCAAGGCGTAAAAGCCCGAATCCGCGCTCCCGGGCGAGTTTAAAGCAGCGGCTAAGGTCGCTCTCCTCCGTGCTGTGCTCAGATAGGTAGGACGCGTTCATCCAAAGTACGATACGCTCATAAGGTTCTGTGGTATCGATGACGGGCCGGTGGATTTGGTCACGGCCAACGAGTAAAATATCGTAGGGCGAAAGAAAGTAGGACTTCCCTTCCATTAAGTACGTTACCTTGCCGCTTAAAAACACGACGATCTTGTCGAACTCATGATAATGATAATCGAGTTCCAGTACGCGTCTGTCGCGTATATGGAACAGGCGGAAATCCTCATTTAAATAACCGCGCTTCTCCGTAGTCTGCTCATGTGCCATGCTGTATTTCACCTCTGTTTTTAGGATAAAACGTTTTTTTCAAGATTACAAGCGAGTAATATGCTTTTATGCGCAAAAAGTAAAATCAAGCTTGAAATACACAAAGGTTTCACATTCCCTGAATTGCGATAGGGAGAAAAATGCAATATAATTAATAAGAATGCAATTTATACCTGGAACGGAGAAGTTATCCATGTCATTTAAAATCATCGCCGACAGCCTGAGCGACCTAAACGAGCAGCTCTGTGCGCTGTATGAGGCGAAAATAATACCTATCTTTTTGCACCTCGACGGCAAAAGTTACGAGGATAACGGTAGTTTGGACAAGCAGAGCTTCCTAAACGACATGCGCGCAGCACAGAAAATTACCTCTTCATGTCCGCCGCCGGGCATGTATTATGACGCCTTTATGGAAGCGAAGGAATCCTATGCCGTAACGGTCTCGTCTAACCTTTCGGGCTCCTATGGGAGCGCCATGACCGGTAAGGAACTCGCGGAATCTGAAGGCGCGGTCGTGCATGTATTCGATTCTAAAAGCGCATGTGCAGGTGAAGCGCTCGTGGTACGAAAACTCTATGACTTGCTGCGGCAGGGTTTAGAGCGCACAAATATCATTCGCACGATGGAAAGTTTCATCAAAGATATGAAGACCTATTTCGTTTTGGAAAACCTCACCAATCTGCAAAAGAACGGACGTCTCCACAGGATCACCGAAAGACTTGTGTCCATTTTGGGTATTAAGCTTGTAATGGGTGCGGATGACGATGGCAACATTGCGCTTTTCTCCCATGCGCGCGGCGAAAAGCAGGTGCTTCAAAAGCTTGCGGATACCGTGGAGGCAAGCGGTAAAAACACAGAGGGTGAGAGTGCTGTTATTTCCCATTGCAACAATTTACCGCTTGCACAAAAGCTTGCGGATGCGATACGTGAGCGCTACCGCTTTCGCGAGGTTTTGGTGCTCCCCACAAGCTGTGCAAGCTCGATGTATGCAAATGAGGGCGGTGTAGTATTAGCCTTTTAGGTAAACCTCAATAAAAACAAGCGGAGTTTCCATCGGAAACTCCGCTTTTATATTCGAATAATACGGTTTACTTAACTCTTCCAATTTGAAGCGGCAGCAAGCACGTTGATGATAAGCTTGCGTGCAAAATCGGCGATTACTTCCGGGGTTTCCTTCATGCCGGATTCGAACCATAGCTTCATGAGTGCAGCACAGCCGTTCGCGCTGAACGTATAACAGTATTCGAACATGCCTTCCACTACATTCGGAAAAAGTACGCGCCAATCTTCTTTGGTCTTCGGCTTAAATTGCGTGGTGAGCTTTTTAAAAAACTCCGTTTCCTTCACTCGAAGCATCGCAACGAACACCTCTGCATTGGAGGCAACATAACTGAACAATTCAATAAGTGCCGGTGTGGAAAGCCACTGGGCATCTGTTCGGTGGCTGAACAATATTGTGCCCACATCGTCCACAAGCTCGTTTTCCGTTTGCTCAAACAGATCAAACACGTTTTTGTAATGTAAATAGAATGTACCGCGGCTTATATCGCTTAGTTTTGTAAGCTCGCTCACGGAAATGTCGTTGAGCTCCTTTATCTTCAATAACTCTGTAAGCGACCTGCGTATCACCGCTTTGGTTTTGCGCACGCGCCTGTCGTTCAAATTGCCCATATACGCCTCCTAAGAAATCAACCAAATTAATCCTATCTATAGTATAATGGACAGTTGACTAAGTTTCAACGCTTAATAAACGGAGATTGCGTGAACGATTTGTAAAAAACAGCTGCAAATGTAGTAAAATGGCAATGTTACCTTAAATATATCGGATTTTTATGCAGATACGGATTATGCCTATTTTTTTCCAAATTTGCACCTTCGAGGTAAATCGGTGTTTTTTAAGTCTGCAAGTATGTTTTCGGAAAAAAAGATACGAACTTATTACAGTCCAAAAATTCCAAGGCTTGCCTCGCAGCACTTTAAAAACCCCCTTTTTTCTGGACGATGAAACCATGTATGGAAGCATTTACAGGTATCTTTTTTGCATATGCAGCACGTAGAATTGACCCTAGGAGGTGAAAACCATGAAGAAAAAAATAATCGCGGTCATGGCAGCCCTACTCCTTTTGGGAATTTCCTCGGTCGCCTATGCCGCACCGGCAACGTATTGCCCGACGGGCACCCAAGTCCGCATGGACCTAAGCAATTTCATTGAGACGCTGCAAAACTGCAGCAGCGGCAATGTATTGAATCTCAGCGACTGCGATAATGCAGCAGCAAACGATTGCTTAAGCAATGTTGACTACAAAGTGTCTGACAGCTGCAAAGACAGTAATGTAAGCGCTAATACAAATGCTTGCACAGGCACCACAAAAAACAGCGTTAGCAGCGCGAAGAATGCGCTTGAAGCTGTCAAGAGCCAGGCTTCTTACGGTAATAACATCGTCGATTCCGTAATCGCCGGTTCCGGTCGTTCGAACTTAAGGCTCAATACTACGATCAACGAACTTCTAAAGAAGCTGATCGCAAATTCGAATTGCTTTAACACCGTAAAGCCCACCCCGACGCCTGCAACGACCCCCGTCGCTACGGACAAGCCCGTTGAGACACCCGTAGCTACAGCAAAGCCGACAGCGGAGCCTACCGCAACTTTAGCCCCCACGGCAAAGCCTACCGCCACGCCTGTCATAACGCAAACGCCTGCGGCTACGGCTAAACCGACCGCAGCACCCACCGCTGTGCCTACAGCAAAGCCTACGGTAAAGCCGACGATTCCGCAGGGCAGCGATAACCTCGCTTTCGAGAAGCGGGTTGTGGAGCTTGTTAACGAGCAGCGTGCGCTTAACGGCTTAGCGCCTCTCACTCTCAGCTCCAAGCTATCGGACGTGGCAAGAGCCAAGTCGCAGGATATGCATGATAACCGCTACTTCTCGCATACGAGCCCGACCTATGGGTCTCCGTTTGACATGATGAAAGCATTCGGCATCTCGTACCGCACCGCTGGTGAGAATATTGCCATGGGTTATTCCTCTCCTGAGTCCGTTATGGACGGTTGGATGAATTCCCCCGGTCACCGTGCGAACATCCTCAACGCAAGCTACACCACAATCGGTGTAGGCTATGTAGCGGATGGCAACTATTGGACGCAGCATTTTACAGGCTAAAGCCTGTCAAAGAAGTGACCTTCGGGTCACTTCTTTGAGTTAGAGGTTTGCATATCCGCCTGTCGCGCTTTAGCGCTCCCACCCTTCGGGTACGAGCCTCCGGAGGGGTTTACCCCTCCGAACCACTTGTAGGGGCGGATAGCATCCGCCCGAACTGCGGATTCTAAAAAAATGCCTCGGGATTATCCCGGGGCATTTGTTGTTGCCTATAGCCTTTTTCCCATATAAATATCCGGTTTGCCTTTGCCGTTTGCGTCGGGCATTACGCCAATGATCTGAAACCCTAGCTTAAGGTAGAATGCGGTTTGATGCGTACCTGCTTGAAAGTTTTTGATGCGGCCGGGCAGGTCATCAAAAAGATCGACGTTCGCGAGGGAGGTTTCACCTTTTTCCCTTTCATCGTCCGCGCCGAGCCACATTGTGTAAGCGCCTTTTTGCCGTGCCGCGTCCTCAAGCGCATGTACAATGGCTGTGCCGATACCTTTATTACGCATATCCTCGCGAACCGCGAGAGGGTGAAGCTCGAACATATTGCCGCCATAGCTTGGCAATATGCCGCCAAAACCCAGTACCGCATCGTTATCGACCGCCGCCAGAAGCGTATTTTCCGGGATCAGTCGTTCTCGGATTTCCTCCTGCGCCTCTTCAAACGTGGGCCAACCCTCACTTAGGCTTTTATGGAGTAGATCGGCCGCTTCCAATAGCTGCTTTTCATCTAATTCCGTCATGTTGACGATTCGTATAGAACCCATGAACTACCTCTGACAATTGGTGCAATAATACACGTTGCCGCCCATGTACGCTTCACGTACAATTGAACCGCCGCACCGCGGGCATTGGTACTGCCATGTGTTTTTTGAAAGTATGGTCTTATAGCCGCCATAGCTTCCAAATACGTCTTTTTCGGTGTTGCGTGCGCCTTCTTTGGTCATGGCGGTAAGCGTTTGTTTTACACTTTCAAATAAGAGCTGCTTTTGTGTGTCATCCAGCGCATTCAGCTTGGTTTTTGGGGAGAGACCTGCGTTAAACAATACATCTTGCAAAACGCCGTTACCTAACCCCGGAATCCTTTGCTCCGTAGCGAGAAATGCTTTAACGCTTAAGCTCTGTTTAACCTCGGATATAAGGCTGTCAAAATACGCACGGTCAAACGCTTCAGTAAGCGGGGAGGGCTTTTTCTTGGTTACACGGTAGTAGAAATTATCGTATGTTTCCTTCAAAAACGCATACATGCCGCCGTACATCTGTATGGTGCACGCTAAAGCAGCGCCGTCATCAAACGTTAAAAGAAGCTGGTGCTTCGTTGGTAGCTTTTCATTTGGTGCGAAGTATTTAGGCGTAACGCCGTCACCAAGCGTAAGCGCAATTTCACCAAAGTCAAACTCGATAAGCCCGCCCGATGGCGATACGGAAAGAACTCTTTTGCCGGTGAGCATCAGCGGATAAAGTGCCGGGTCGCCCGCATAAAACGCAAAGCCATGCGGTGTAGAGTTGGCCAAGCAGGAAACAACGGTTTTACCTGCGAGCACTTTGTTTAGCTGTGCAGAGAAAACATAGCTTTCCGGTAATTCAAGCATAATGCCTCCCGATTCGTGTTATTTTTCTTTTTTCATAATACCCCATACGCACAGGGCAAAGAAGACAACACCCGAAGCAGCAATCATGATCACGCTTACATAAGCGGGGACCACGCTGCCGTTTATGGAAAACTGAAGACCAAATCCGTCCAGCACTTCATGCATGACTTCAATCGGTGCGCCTGCAAACACCTTTTGAATCGGATTTTCCATCATCACTTGGCGCATCAAAGCAGCTGTATGGGAGACAGGCAGAAGCTTGACGATGCCTTGCACGGCAGTGGGCAATTGGCCTATAGGAATATAGATGCCCGTTAAAAAGCCGATGAGCGTGCCAACGAGTGTACTGATTGTACCTACCGCAGCACTGGTTTTGAGAAGCGTAAACAAAAAGATAAAAAACGCGGTGCTTCCGAGTACGCTTAAAAGGATGATCCCGAATGTCTTTAAAAAGGCAACAAGGCTTAAAAGCTCGCCGCCCCGCAGCACGATATAAACTTCCGCGAGAACGAGTTGGATAAGCGTCATAAGAACGCCCACCAAAAACGACGAAAGTATGTAGCTTCCCGCGAGACCGGAACGCGATATGGGGGAGGCTTCAAAGTCCTTCCTTATTTTTCGCGCGCGGTCGTCCACCATGGTGGTTGCCGCACTCAGCGTTGTTGTAACAGATGCAATCGTAATAAGCCCTGCCATAATCCAACTGTCCATCATGGCGCGTGCACCATCCACGTCGGGTAATCCGTTCGACCAAACGTCGCCTAAAAAGAGCAGGTACAGCAAGAACGTAATGATGACCGAAAGCAACGAAAAGAAAACCGAAAGCCGGTCGCGGAAGTATATGCGTAAATCGCGAAGTATCAGCGCGCTCATTCTCTAATCTCCTTTCCTGTGATGCCTATAAAAGCATCATCCATGGTGCCGTTTAATACCTCAAAACCTCTTAGGTATGGCTTAACGCGCTCAAGAAGCGGCAGCGCGTCCATGGTGGAGGGAACCTTCACAACGAGCCTGTCACCTGCACCGGTGAATTCAATGTTCAACTCGTGGAGTGCTAAAATAAGCGCACTTTCATCGAGCGGGAAAAGCTTAATTAAGTCGCTTGCGTACTTTTGGCGAAGCTCTGTGGGCGTGCCGCGCGCGGCGATGAGGCCGTCGTCGATTACGATCACATAATCCGCCTCCTCAGCTTCCTCCATATAATGCGTTGTTAAAAACACGGTCATGCCTGTTTCCTTTTGTAAGCTCTGAATGCGTTCCCATACTTTCTTGCGCGTCTGAGGATCAAGCCCCGTGGTGGGTTCGTCTAAAAAAAGCAGCTCGGGCGCATTTACGAGCGCCCGGGCAATATCCGCCCTGCGCCTTTGGCCGCCTGAGAGTTTCTCATAAGGCCTGAGCCAAAAATCTGTAGCATCTGCAGCCTTGGCTGCCCAAAGTGCGGCATCTTTAAGCGCAGCACCGGACTTGCCGTAAAGAGCGCCTCGAGTCAGTATGTTTTCTTTTACGGTTAAGATAGGGTCGAGCAGATTGTTTTGAAATACGACGCCGATGGATGCGCGTATGGCGGCATCCTCTTTCCCTAAAGCGTGACCGCAGATAAACGCTTCACCGTTATCGGGCTTTAGAATGGTGCACAGCATATCGATTGTGGTGGATTTTCCTGCTCCATTGGGGCCTAAAAATGCGAATAGCTTGCCGCGCTCTGCGTAAAAGTCGATGCCCCTTACAGCCTGCACCGCACCATAACTCTTTTTAAGGCCGTTCACTTCAATGACTTTATTCATTTACAAAATCTCCCAAATATGTTGTGTACAGTATCACACAAATTAGCTCCGCATTCAAGAAAAATGCGGAGCTGTAATGCGTTATTGAGGTCAGACGAGCTCACAGTGCTTTTCGAGTGAAAGAGGCCGCTAAATCAAGCGGTGCACCCGGCTTTACTCGTAAATAAACTTCTGCAGAGCGGCAATGTTTTCTTCAAAATCCGGTCGTATGGAATAAACGCCGTTATAGTTGCCGCTTTTGTAGCTTTTGTCGATGGGGATGCGAAGCTCCTTTAATGTATCGAGATCGCTTCCGATGATTATGCCGCCTATTTTGATAAGATCCGAAAGCGTCATATTCGTCTCGACGCTCGGCAAGATTGCCGCTGCGCTTTCGGCCAGGTTTAATGAGAAGCCTTTTGATTTTACCTTTTTGAAGATGGCGATTAATACATTCCTTTGCCTCTGCGTGCGCTCAAAATCGCTGTCTGCGTGGCGAATCCGTGCGTAGGCAAGCGCTTGCATGCCTGTGAGGCGGATGTTTTCACCATATTTCTCTAAAGGAGAGAAATCTGTCCCCTTAGGATAGTTTTTCTTGTTGAGGTCATCGATGGTCTCGTTGAGGTATTTAAGCTCCTTCTTCTCAATGTTCAATTCGATACCGCCGATTTTATCGATGATATAAGGGAAGCCTACGAAATCCACAAATATGTATTCCTTAATGTTCATGGAAAATGCTTCATTTACGGTCTTTATTGCGAGCGAAGGCCCACCGTAGGCGAGCGCTGCATTTAGCTTATCCTTACCCTTTCGCGGTATCTCGAGCCAAATGTCGCGCATGAGAGAGGTAAGCTTCACCTCACCGGTCTTGGTTTCGATGGACGCGATGATTAGCGCATCCGAGCGGCCGTAACTTTTACCGTTTCGCGAGTCGCTCCCTATTAGAAGTATGTTACGCCACTCCTTGTTCAAGTTCTCGTTTGCGCCTAACTCATCGGGAGAAACGGTAACCATCTCTGAGGGGGAAATATAAGGTTCATCAGGCTCAGGCGTTTCACGTACGGTGTTGTTGAGGCTTTGTTTGCCCTCGGCATAAATTTTATATAGCCAGCCGCTCAAAATAAGAAGTAAGGCCAAAAGCGCGAGCATCGCCCCAAGCGCGATTTTCGTGCCTACCGAACGCTTTTTGCGGTGCTGCTTTTGCCGGTTGTTTTGCTCCATATTTCATCCTCCGAATTTGCTCAATGACATTGCCGTTTTACAAGTTTGTGCGGTTTTAGGCAAGTATACGCATAAAAGAAGCGCATACGTGGACTGCCGCAAATCCAATACTAATCATGCGGAAGCCTGTTTTAACTTAAAATAGGTTTTAGGCGGTTTAAACAAATACGGTGCGCGGCGGATACATAATGAAGAAGGCATCACCCAGAGAATTCAAAAAAACTGCGGTATTCACAGCAAAAGCCTTAATTGTGCTCGCTACGATCACAGCATTTGGCTATGTGATTTTCGATTTT
>JAEZLG010000012.1 GCA_023435855.1 Bacillota bacterium
GCGCATATACATCGCGAACAGCAAATACACCGTTAATCTCGCTTCTTCGCATGCCGAGAGGCGCGCTTATGTGTGCCATTTCAGATGAGCAGGGGGAAATGTAATAAACGCCCACATCAGAAGCGTCCGCACCGAACATTTCGCAAAATTCAGCTTTTGAGATGCGTGCGGCAATTTCGTTGGAAGGCAAAAAGGGCGAGAGGTTATCGATTAAATTGGGGAAAAGAGACGTGACGAGCCGTGGGATAACAGGGCAGCTTGCAGAAATAACGGGGAACACTGCTTCCTCGCTTTGAAGATACTTACGGAGCGCCTCGGCAAGCACTTCTGAGGCGCGCGCCTCCTCATAGATTGAGTCAAACCCAAGCGAATAAAGGCCGCCATAGACATCCTCCGGGGCAGCGATGGTTTGAAATTGCGTAAAAAATGTGCTCGATACCACGGCGATGTTAAACTTGTGCTCAGCCATTGCCTCGATAGAAGTGGTAACGGAGACCATCGCGTGGTGCGGGCATACGGTGATGCAACGTCCGCAGTCGATACAGCTCTCTCCCAAAATTTTCGCTTTACCCATCTGTACGCGGATTGCCTCGGTGGGGCAGTTTTTAATACAGGTGGTACAGCCCAAACATTTTTGCCTGTCAATCCTGACGGAATGTCGATACGTCGTCATCTGTTACCCTCCGTGGAATATGATACAGTAAACGTATACAAAAGATATGCTGAAAGATGGAAGATCAGTTTGCGCGGTTTAGGTGATAGCCCGCCTCGATTTTTGTTCCTATGCCCATTTCGGATTGTATGGAAAACACATGGCTGTGCCGTTTCACATTGGGAAGGCCCATGCCCGCACCAAACCCCATGTTGCGTACGGCCTCTGATGCGGTGGAATATCCCTCTGTCATAGCAAGAGGAATATCCGGTATGCCGGGCCCACGGTCGGCGCTAATAAGGCGCAGCATGTCCGGTGAAATCTCAAACGTAAGCGTACCTCCGAGCGAATGGATTACGAGGTTCAACTCGAGTTCATAGGAGGTGATGGCCACTTCGCGTATGATGGCGGGGAGGATACCCATCTTTTTGAGTGTTCGCTTAATTTTTGCAGAGACTTCACCCGCTGTGTTAAAGCTGTTGCGCTCTACGGGAAAGACCTCGCGGTACAATACCTCAGCCATGGTCAATCCCTCTTGACGCTTCTCAAACCCGCCTCGTATAACAGACCGCAGCAGGTGAATAGCGTTTTATCGGTGTACAAAAGAATCATTTCGTGCTCGTCCGCCACGTTGATAATCTCCTGAGGGACTTCTTTTCCTCGCACGAAAACAATACAGCGTATGTCGAGTACGTCAGCGGTTCGAAGCGTATGCTGGTTGATCATGCCTGTCAAGAAAAGTGTGCGGCCGCGCACGAAAGCAAGAGCGTCGCTCATGAGGTCTGCACCAAAGGCGTAATCTACCTCAATCTCACGAAGCTTCTTGTCTCCGCAAAGCACCTTGGCACCGAGGATTTGTGCCACTTCGGATATTCTCATCAAATGTGCCTCTAACTTCACGCGACAGAGCTGAATGCCTCCATCAGCTTGAAGTATTCATGTGTCAGATACAATTGAGTATACTTGATTTGCGCTGAAAAAGCTACCAGTGAATCCGCATTGCTTTGCGCCAAGGCGTTGAGTTGGCTCTCATAGGTGTCATAGCAGGCGAGGAGCCTTTTTAATACCTCGCTCTCTGAATCAGCATAACCGCTCAATACCTCCATGCCCGTTTTGAGCTTGCTCGCGATTTCTAAACAGGCAGCCTTGCCCTCGTCCACGTCGCCGGTGGTAGCATCATAGCGCATGGAAGTGGTGCTTAAAGCGCTCTGAGCATCTGCAAGCGCTTGAAAAGCGCTCTTTACGCCTTCAATCCGGTCTTCCGCCGCAGTTACACGGAAGCTCGCGGAGGCAGTGGTAAATGGGTGAACCATGCAATCTACACCTTCGTTCTTCAGTCTGTCGCGTACCTCCTCGGCACTTTCTTTTGTGGTATATCCTGCAGCAAGTACGCGGTAGCGGCCTTCATCGAGCATCACATAACCTCCGCCACCCATAGTCTTCAATAGTGTAGCCTGCGCTAAAGCGTTTTCTTCAGTAGAAAAGGATCCCATTTGCAGCATATAACTGGTTACGGCAGGGAGCGTAACTTCCGCACTTACTGCGTTTTTCTCGGTAGAAAGGCTTACCTCAGATGTGTTAACCGGTGTCTCAAAATCCGGATTTTCGGTTTGGATGTTATCGATTCCATCAGCTTTTTTTTCGCCTGAGAATACCTCAATCACGGGCGCGATCACCTTTTGTGCAATCCATTCGCCCGCAGAAGAGGAGGATATCAGATAGACAATTGCGCCCACCATCAAAAGCGCGATAATCGCGCGGCCCGCGCCACCCCCTTCGCTGCCGCCGCTGCGGTGGCGTCTGCGGCGGTTCCTGCGCCGTGCGTATTCCATATATATGCCTCCCAACTTACTCGTTTGTATATGGCTATGCTGTTTTGACTTAGAACATGCGTTAAGGTAAGGGGAGTCTGGCCCTGCGGTTTAGAAGGCCGGAAAGCACGTCATTGCTGTATTGCCGGTACTTCGCCGCAGTACTCCCCAAATTGGGGAGGACCACACAAGGCCACAGGCCTAGGTCTATAAGGCTCCGGCTTCGTCGGACGTGCTGCGCCTGCGTTTGGCGCCTTGCGCTAACATGCTTTCAAACCCTCTAAACTCTACGACTAAAAAATTCGCTAGTTTAGATTCACAAAAGAAAAGGAAACCGCGGGCGGTGGTCTCGTATTCGGATCCTACGGAGGCCTATGATGAAAAAATGTATGCACCGAACTGACAGTTTTAGGCGGAGGGTTTGACTCCACTTACCTTACGCAAAAATGCAGCGGCATGGAGCATGCCGCTGCGTTTTTGCTTGGATTGTTAAATTGACGCTTCACATCTTCAATGCGTATACAAGCTTGATGATAAGGCCAAACAGCAGCTGGCAAATAGCCGTAGCTACGAGCGTGAAGAATACCGTGGCGTTGAAATAGCCTGCGATGACAGCAGCAAATAACATAATGACGGAAGTAATTAAAAGCATAGGCATTCCGGCTTTGGCGCGGATGGCCTTATAGCGTTCGTCATTTTCACGGTTGAACTCGTGTTTGAGCTTCGTTTCATCTTGCAGGATGAAGCGGTAGCGGATAATAAGGACTGCTGCCAATATCCCAAGAGCCGTCGCAGCCCCTGTCTGAAATTCGTGAAGAATACTGCTTTTGATCGCAGGGCTTGCGAAAAACGTGTCGTAAACGCCAAAACCTACTGCGACAAGTACGAGTATAGCAAGGAGCGTGATTCTTCCTTTTAATGTCCTTTTATAACTGTCCATACTGGATGAATATCCTTTCAAACATCAAACTCGGAAAAATCAAAAACATCTTCAATGGCGAGCCCAAAATAGTGAGCGATTTTATACGCCAACGACAAAGATGCAGTGTATTTTTCCACTTCGATGGAGGTGATGGTCTGCCTCGTCACGCCGACGGCTTCCGCAAGCTCTTCCTGCGAGAGCTTATGCTGTTTCCTTAACTG
>JAEZLG010000056.1 GCA_023435855.1 Bacillota bacterium
AAAGAAACGCCCGCCACGGACCATGTGTAAGTAACGCCTGCAAATGTCCGAAACAGGAGCGCAGGCAGACAAAGGTTGAGTACCAGCCCTTTGATGGTATTCATGCCCTCCGCGGTAAACGCGCGAAGCCTTTTAAACAGGATACCGAACCCGAGCATCACAACGATGGGCAAAACGGTTTCAAGTATGCCGTAGAGTTTTTCCATGAAACCTATAGCTCCTTATCCTTTGTAGGATTATTTATCTATTCATATTCCATTCATCCGTGCAAACTCCTTGTTTAGGCATGCAACGGCTTTTTTCTCAAGACGGGATATGTAGGAGCGGGAAATGCCCAAAAGCTTTGCGATATCGCGTTGGGTCATGGGACGTCTGCCTGTTAGCCCGTAGCGGAGTGCAACAACAATCTGTTCGCGCGGTGTCAGAACGCTTTTGATCGCCCGCCGCAGCTGTGCTGAGGCAATGTTAAGTTCCACGATGTTGTAAACGCAATCCGCATCTGTGCCCAGTACGTCCACGAGGGTAATTTCATTGCCGTCCTTGTCCTTACCGATGGGACCGTTAAGAGGAACATCGCCGCAGTGTTTCTTGTCGCTCCGAATCGACATAAGCATTTCATTTTCGATGCAGCGCGCAGCATAAGTGGCAAGCGCGCTTCCCTTGCCGGGGTTGAATGTGGATACTGCCTTAATAAGCCCTACTGTGCCGATGGAGATCATGTCGTCCGCATCCCGGTGCGGCGCGGCGTATTTTTTAGCGATGTGTGCGACGAGGCGCAGATTGTGCTCGATGAGCTTCTTTCTTGCATCCTCGTCGCCTTGCAAAAGAAGCTGCAGGCAGGCTTTTTCCTCTTCCGGAGAAAGCGGCTCCGGGAAAGAGCTGTTGGTGTTGAGGTAACCGGCGAATGCAAACAGATCCCGTATGAACTGGAAAAACATGTCTAACACGATGACACCCCCCAAATTCTCGGTGTATCAGCATATGCTAAACTTCGCGGCAACGTGCCTGTACGGGGAACTTATTTTATACAACCGGCTTATTTATTTTTCGCCGCAAGCGGCAGAACATTGGCTTTAAAAAACTCTGCTGCACCCTCCGGACTCACGCCGAATGCTTTTTTGCCGATCGAAACCGCGATGCCCGGTTCGTTGCATTTCCTTGTACAAAATGCGGTCTTTAATTCCACTTTTTCGTGCAGCGAATATTCCTCAACCATCTGCTGAAAAGTCTGCAGTACATTATAGGAACCCTTGAGGTGGCAGGAGGTGCCGATACAAACGGTCAGTTCAAACATTGTGTGTTTCTCCCTTCACATAATCCACATGAAGCAGCTCATGCACGCGGCCGCGCAAAAGCCCGTTGTAAAGCGAGGGCATAATCGGGTTCTCCTCGGAACGCTTTACGCTGCAAAGCCTGTCGGCGGCGTAAAGCCCTTCGCCGCGGCTTTCTCTTTCCTCATATAGTGCAAAGGGTTGGCCTGCGCCGCTTACACAGCCGCCGGGGCATGCCATTACCTCTACAAAGTCAAATTGCTCACCTGCTTTGATACGGGCAATGAGGTCGCTTGCGTTTTTAAGACCGCTGACTACGGCGATGCGAATTTCCCTTCCGTTAAAAGGAATGGTTGTTTCCTTTACACCATCCATGCCGCGAACGCCCTGGTAAGCGAACGACATTAACGTTGTAGCGGACTTATCGGAGCAAACTCGTCGCAATACCGCCTCGGTCACGCCGCCTGTCACACCGAAAATTACGCCTGCGCCGGTCATGCTGCCAAATGGCATATCCACAGCTTCCGGTGCGAGCTCAGAAAATACGATGCCGGCTTCATCAATCATCTGAATCAGTTCTTGCGTGGTAATGACAAAGTCTACATTCTGTATATGGTCCATGCGGAATTCTTCACGGGTGGCCTCGTATTTTTTTGCGGTACAGGGCATAACAGCCACGTGTACAGCACGCCTGCTGGAGGTTTTTGCCTGCTCTTTGATGAGCGAGGCAAACATTTGCATGGGGGAACGGCAGGTGGAAAGGTTACTTAGTAGCTCGGGGTAATTTTTTTCACAAAAGCTTACCCACGCAGGGCAGCACGAAGTGAAAAGGGGCATAGTGTTATTTGCTTCAAGCCGTTTTAAAAGCTCGTTGGACTCTTCAAGTACCGTAAGGTCCGCACCGGTTGAGGTATCGTAAATTTCTTCAAAGCCCATACGCCTAAGCGCTGCCACAATTTTACCGACGGCGTTTTCGCCGTTAAATAACCCAAACTTTTTGCCGAGCGCAACCCGTACCGCGGGTGCAATCTGTACGCTTACTTTTATGTTCTTGTCGTCGAGCGCTGCCCAAACGCCTTGTGCATCGCTTTTTACAACGATAGCACCCGTGGGGCATACGGCCGCACACTGCCCGCAGCCAACGCAGGGGGATTGGGCAAGCGGCACATCAAATGCGGTGCTGATGCTCAACTTGGAGCCGCGCCCCGCAAAATCGATAGCGCTCACGTTTTGCACTTCGCTGCACATCCTCACGCAGTCGCCGCAGAGTATGCACTTGTTGCGGTCGCGTACGATAGAGACCGAGGAGGTTTCGAGGTTGGGCTTTTCTGCGGTGTTGGGAAAGCGCACGCCCTCTATGTGAAAACGTATGGCGAGGTTCTGCAGCTTACACTTGCCGCTGTTTTCACAGGTGGTGCAGTCGCGGCAGTGGTTCGCCAGAAGCAACTCCAGTATGGTTTTTCTATATTTTCTAAGTCGTTCGGTGTTGGTGCGTATTTCCATACCGGCTTTAGGTGGGGTAGAACATGCCGCTTCAAGGCCCCCGTTCTTAGTTTCCACCATACACATACGGCAGCCGCCATAGACCGACAACTCCGAGTGGTAGCAAAATGTGGGAAGCTTAATGCCGGCCTTGCGAATCAGCTCCAGAAGGTTTCTCTCACCGTTAATTTCAACGGGTATATTGTCGACGGTCATCCGCGCTTTGTTATGCATACTCATACCTCCATAATCGCACCAAACGGGCAGGCATTTAAGCAAGCGCCGCACTTGATGCATGATTTCGCCAGTATCGTGAAAGGCTCTTTGATTTTGCCCGTGATAGCGCCTGCGGGGCAGGTATTTCGGCACTTGGAGCAGCCTTTGCATAAAGACGGTTCAATGTAGATTTGCTTAAGCTTCTGGCAGCTTCCCCCAGGACAGCGCTTTTCGTAAATGTGTGACTCGTATTCGTTTTTAAAGCTTTTAATGGTGCTCACGACCGGTAAAGGTGCGGTTTTCCCAAGACCGCAAAGCGACGTTGCCGAAATGGTTTCCGCAAGGTCGAGCAAAAGCTCTATATCGCCTTCTTCACCTTCGCCCGCAACAATGCGCTCAAGTATCGCGAGCATCCTCTTGGT
>JAEZLG010000073.1 GCA_023435855.1 Bacillota bacterium
AAATGCGATTTTGCTCAACCATATCATGAAAAACAGCCTTCGAAACGGCATCCGCTTTGCGGAGACCGGGCCGCAGCTCGAGTACAACGAGAAAGTGCAGTCTCAATGGAAAAATTTCCAAAAGGAGCAGCATAAGCGTCGCCGCTGCTACATAAAGCAAATTTAAAAGCTTAATAAGCACACCAAACTAATTAAATATTAGCCGCCCCGCGCAAACTAGGCAAATAAGGTTAAAAAAACCTTACTTAGGCGGGGCGGTATTTTTATATTGAAAAAACTTAACAAAAAAGCTCTTCTCGCGGGGCTTATAACGGGAGTATGCAACGGCTTGTTCGGAGCCGGTGGGGGCATGGTCGCTGTGTATACGCTCCAATCGCTTACGGGTTATGAGGAAGCGCGAGCGCATGCAACAGCCATCAGCGTTATGCTGCCGCTCACAACCGTAAGCGCGCTTGTTTATATTTCTAACAGCGCGGTGGATTGGAACGCGGTATTGTATGTTGCACCGTCGCTTACATTAGGCAGCGTCATAGGTGCAAAGCTCACAGGTAAGTTAAGCCCCAAATGGCTCAACCGCATATTCTCCGCGTTGATGCTTTTTGCAGCCGTTTGGATGCTGTTTGCCCCAACTGCTAAATCATGAACTCTATTATCTACATCGCATTCGGCCTTCTTTCGGGAGTTGCTGCTGGCATGGGCATGGGCGGCGGCACCATACTTATCCCTGCTCTAACACTCTTACTAACGCTGGACCAGCACGCGGCGCAAGGCGTTAACATGCTCGCATTCCTGCCTGCGGCAGCCGCAGCGTTGTTCATCCATAAAAAAGAGGGCAGGCTTAATGTAAAGGAGTGTATTCCCATCATCCTCGCGGGTGTTGTAGGTGCGCTCATCGGAGCATTTGCGGCGGGCTACATATCCTCACCATGGCTTAGGCGCTTATTCGGCATATTCTTGCTTGGACTATCCATACTCCAATTCGTACAAGGGGAAAAGAAAACTCGATAAGAATAGACATATTTGTTTACTTGACAAGGTACTATGCCGCATGTATATTTAGTTAGTCAATCTAATTGATTTTCGAGGTGCATATGATGGACGAATTTTCCACGCAGCTTAACATCCTATTGGTCGATACATTCCGAAACATTCTTAAGGTAGAGGAACAGATGCTTCAAAAGCATCCGTACCTTGACCTTTCCATCAGTGAAATGCACCTCATTGAGTCCGTCGGCAAAGGGGGCAGCGAGGGGCTAACCATCAGCAGCATCGCCGAAGATCTTTCTATTTCGCTTCCTTCTGTGACGGTTGCTATCAATAAGCTGCAGGCAAAGGGCTTTGTGGAAAAGACAAGGGGTGAGACGGACAGCCGCATGGTATACGTAAAGCTCACCCACAACGGCAGACGCGTAAACGGGCTGCACCAAAGCTTTCATGAAGCCATGGTAAATAACATTACCGCCGGTATGGACGAGGCGGAAAAGCAAGCCTTGGTCCGCGGTGTCGCCAAATTGAATGTTTTTTTTAAGGATAAATTTTAAGGAGCGGTACATGAGTTTTTCAATCATCGGTACAGGCAGCGCGTATCCCGCGCGCTGCGTAACAAACGACGAGCTTGCAACACTCGTAGATACGTCGGACAATTGGATTCGCACGCGCACAGGCGTAATGGAGAGGCATGTGCTCACAAGCGAGACCTTGGAGGATATTGCATACGATGCAGCAGTGCATGCGCTTGAAGATGCAAAAATCGCACCTGAAGAGCTTGACCTTATTTTGTGTTCGACGATACGCAACGATTACATCACCCCGTCGCTTGCATGCATGCTGCAAAGACGGCTTAAAGCGACGTGTATCAGCATGGATATTAATGCCGCCTGTTCGGGCTTTCTTTACGCATTGGATGTGGCAGACGGCTACTTTGCGCGAAAGCGTGCAAAAAAAGTGCTTATCGTGTCTGCGGAAGCAATGTCAAAGATGCTCGATTGGACAGACCGTGCCACATGCGTGCTCTTTGGCGACGGTGCCGGTGCTGTGGTATTAACTGAGGGCGATGATCTGCTCTCGCTTCGTTTAACCGCAAGCGGCAATGCCGAATCGCTCGGTATACCCAACATCGAAGGAAATAGCCCCTTTTCAAAAGTTTCGGGAAGGCCGCAAACCGTATACATGACCGGGCAAGACGTTTACAAGTTTGCCGTGAACGCGCTCTGTCAAGACCTTGAATCCGTTATTGAAACAGCAGGTGTGAAGCAGGATGATATCGCCTACGTGTTACCGCATCAGGCGAACACCCGCATCATCGAGGCGGCTATCAACAAGCTTAAGATAAGCGGCGACAGATACCTTGTCAATATAGATCGCTTTGGCAATACCTCTTCTGCGAGCATACCGATTCTACTTGATGAATGCCGCAGAAAAAATAAGTTTTCAAAGGGTGACCTGCTTGCGTTTAGCGCATTTGGAGGCGGTTTTACATCCGGCGCATGCATAGTGCGTTGGTGTAAGGAATCATAAATACAAATTTATTTTAGGGAGGACAAAATCATGATCTTCGAGAAAACAGCGCAAATCCTGGCCGACTACAAAGGAATGGACGTAAAAGAAATTACACTTGATACGACACTCGATCAGCTGGAACTTGATTCGCTTGACAGGGTGGAGCTCATCATGAGCATGGAAGAAGCGTTCAGTGTTGAAATCGATCCGGCGACACCCATCGCAAGCGTACGCGAACTCGTGGAAATCGTTGAAAAGCTGCTTAACGGAAAGGCGAACGCATGAACACCGTACTTTGCGGGCTATTGGGCATCGAATACCCCGTTCTCCAGGGCGGCATGGCATGGGTGGCGGATGCAGAACTTGCCTCCGCCGTCAGCAACGCAGGCGGCCTTGGTATCATTGCGGCCGGGAATGCGGATGCGGCTTATGTACGCAGTGAAATAAAAAAGGCACGCACGCTCACCAAAAAGCCGTTTGGCGTAAACATCATGCTCATGAGCCCCCATGCAGACGAAATCGCGAAAACGGTTATCGACGAGCGCGTAAGCGTTGTTACTACGGGTGCGGGGTTACCTTCTAAATACATGCGCGCATGGCTCGACGCGGGCGTCAAGGTAATCCCTGTAGTGCCGTCCGTAGCTATAGCAAAGCTTGTGGCAAGAAGCGGTGCATGTGCCGTGATTGCCGAAGGCGGCGAGTCCGGCGGACATGTGGGCGAGCTCACCACGATGGCACTAGTGCCGCAGGTGTGCGATGCGGTTACAATCCCCGTGATTGCGGCGGGTGGTATTGCAGACGGACGCGGTGTTGCGGCGGCATTTATGCTTGGTGCAAAAGGCGTGCAGATGGGTACCCGCTTTCTTGTAGCGAAGGAATGTACCATTCATCAGAACTATAAAAACGCAATCTTAGAAGCAAAGGATATCGATACCGCAACGGCGGGTAAACGCCTAGGGCATCCCGTGCGCGCCTTGCGTAACGCATTTATGCGCGAATTTATAAGGCGCGAGTACGACAGTACCATTTCAAACGAAGAGCTTGAAGCCTACGGTGCAGGTGCTTTGCGGCGTGCCGCGCGCGAAGGTGATATGAAAAACGGCAGCGTTATGGCAGGCCAATGCTGTGCCCTTGTAAAAAAGGAGCAATCGGCTGCTGACATCATTCGCGAGATAATGGGTGAGGCCGAAACGCTTTTAAAGGGAGGTGCGATCCTTTGCGGATAGCGTTCCTCTTTGCCGGGCAAGGTGCACAGTATACCGG
>JAEZLG010000106.1 GCA_023435855.1 Bacillota bacterium
CTTCACACCTGCATCAAACTTCTACATTGCCGCCCGCATAATGCCTACTTGGTGATTGGCTTCATGGTGGGGAATAGGAGAACATCGCGGATGGTGGCGCTGTCGGTCAAAAGCATCACAAGCCTATCGATGCCTATGCCCATGCCGCCCGTGGGCGGAAGCCCATACTCGAGCGCAGTGCAGAAATCCTCGTCAATCATCATTGCCTCGTCGTCGCCTTTTGCCCGTTCCATGGCCTGCTGCACAAAGCGGCCGCGCTGGTCGATGGGGTCGTTAAGCTCGGAAAACGCATTTGCATATTCGTGTCCTGCGATAAAAAGCTCAAAACGCTCGGTGAGAGCGGGGTTGTTGGGCTTGCGCTTGGTGAGCGGCGAGTTTTCCACGGGGTAATCAATGATGAAGGTTGGCTGTATGAGCTTATCCTCAGCGAACTCGTCAAACGCCGCTGCCAGAAGAAGCCCGCGGCAGATGGTCTTATCCTCAAAATAGAGGCCGATGCTCTTGGCAAGAGCACGCGCTTCCTCATCTGTCTTACAGGCCATGAAATCGGCACCTGCGTAACGCTTGACAGCCTCGTTCATGGTAAGGCGCTCAAACGGTGCGCTCAGGTCGATTTCCTTGCCCTGATACATAATTTTGGTGGTGCCGTTAACAAGCTCACAGCAACCGGAAACAAGCTCCTCACAAAGCTCCATCATGCCATTGTAATCGGTATATGCCTGATAAAGCTCGATGGTTGTAAACTCGGGGTTATGCGTAGCGTCCATGCCCTCGTTGCGGAAAATGCGGCCCATCTCGTACACCCTTTCAAGGCCCCCCACGATGCACATCTTAAGGTGTATCTCCGTCGCGATGCGCAGATACATATCTATATCGAGCGAGTTATGGTGCGTGATAAACGGGCGCGCAGAAGCGCCGCTTGCGGTGGAGTTCAATACCGGTGTTTCCACTTCGATAAAGCCCTTATCGTTGAGCATGCGCCGGATATTCGCGATGATGGCACTGCGGTTGATAAAGGTTTTACGAACCTCGGGGTTTACGATGAGGTCCACGAAGCGCTGACGGTAACGAAGATCCATATCCTTAAGCCCATGGTACTTTTCAGGTAAAGGGCGAAGGGATTTTGAAAGGAGCGTATAGTTTTGCGCGTGAATGCTAACCTCGCCCGTACGGGTTTTAAACACCGTACCCTCCACGCCCAGGATGTCGCCCATATCAAGCGCCTTAAATTCGGCATACGCTTCCTCTCCAAGGTCATCACGCTTCGCGTATACCTGAATGTTTCCTTTATAATCGAGCAAATGGGCAAAGCTCGCCTTCCCCATGATGCGTTTGGACATCATACGACCGGCGATGCGGACAGTTTTGCCCTCTAGCTCGTCATACTTATCGATCACGTCTTGGCTGTAATACTGCTGATCGTAGGAAACGATCTCAAACGGATTTTTGCCCGCATCCTGAAGCGACTTGAGCTTGTCCATGCGTATACGTACAAGTTCATTCAATTCCGCTTCGGTGAGCTCCTGCTCGGGGGCGTTTACGTTCCTTTCTTCGTCCATGGCGGTTCTCCTTTTAAGTATTGTTCCTCCAACTAAATCATGAATTTAGATTGGTGAGGATATTTGGCGTCAGGCAAGGAAAAAAGCGCAGGCATACCGGCACGTATTCCGAGCATTTTTGACGCGGACTGGCGGCAAATAGCCCGCCAAGATATTTCAGTATTTAGTTGGGGGGACAATGGAAGGGGCGGACTAAAGTCCGCCCCCGCATTTTTTCCTTACTTGCTGATGGAAAGCACCTCGTAGCGTATTGCGCCGCGCGGGGTAGTGATCTCCACCACGTCGCGCGCTTTATGCCCGATAAGCCCTTTCCCAACGGGCGACTCATTGGAAATGGTGTTTTGCAAAGGATTCGACTCAGCGCTGCCCACGATGCGGAAGGTGATTTCCCTGCCGCTGTCCAAGTCGCGAACGCCTACCTGCGTGCCTACGTTAGCTACGGCAGTATCGATATTATCCTCATCGATGAGCACCACGTTTCGAAGCATGGTCTCAATCTCGGCAATCTCATATTCGATGCGGGACTGCTCTTGTTTAGCGGCGTCATATTACGCATTTTCACTCAGGTCGCCAAACGAACGCGCGACCTTGATCTGTTCGGCGATCTCTGTGCGCGCGGTGGTTTTTAAGTATTCGAGCCTTTTCTCGTATTTAATAACGCCTTCCGACGTTAGTCGTACTTCTGCCATTGAAAAAGTACCCTCCCCATAATTAGGTTACATGCTATTATATGTAAGCCTCTATTCTTTGTCAAGAAATAAGATTTCAACATTATTCGAGAATTTTGAACAAGGTTCGCCATCAATCCCGCAGCATTTTCTTGTATTCCGTAAGCAGAACACATAGCTCCTCAGCGGTTGCGCAGGTATTGAGCTTTGCACGGAGTATAGTGCAATCGCGCATACCTCGCACATACCAAGCCACATGTTTTCTCATTTCTATGACAGCGCGCTCACCCTTATGCTTAACATGCTCTTTTACGTGAGCAATCGCGGTATCAATACGTTTTTCATCCGATGGCTTTTCGTAAGGCATGCCGTTAAGCATTGCCTTGATCTCCTGAAACAAAAAGGGATTTCCCTGCGCACCGCGGCCGACCATTACGGCATCGCAGCCGGTATGCTTTAGCAGCTTAAGTGCATCCGAACCGCTAAAAACGTCTCCGTTTCCGATGACGGGTATTTTGACGGCTTGCTTTACCGAGGCGATGCAATCCCAATCCGCGTTACCCGAATACATCTGCTCGCGCGTTCGCCCGTGTACCGTTACCGCGGCTGCGCCGCTTTCCTCAGCCATTTGTGCGAATTCGGGCGCATTTACATGCGCATCATCGTATCCCTTCCGAAACTTTACCGTTACGGGCAGGCACGAGGCTTTGACAACCGCAGCGATAATATCAGACGCATGCTTAGGGTCAAGCATGAGGGCACTTCCCTCGCGGTTCCCGGTGATCTTTCGCGCCGGGCAGCCCATATTAATATCGATGAGCGCAAGCTGCCCGCTGTATTGTGTGCAGAGCATGCGCGCCATATCCGCCATCAATTCAGGTTCGCTTCCGAAAAGCTGAACACCACAGGGACGTTCTTCTTTTGAGGTCTCCAAAAGCGCATAAGAATTTTTGCCTCCGTAGGATAATCCCTTTGCGCTTATCATCTCCGTATACGTAAAATCCGCCCCCATGAAAGCACATAGGGCACGGAAGGGGAGGTCGGTTACACCTGCCATAGGCGCAAGCAAAACCGGCGTTACGCTGCCGGGCCGCATGATGATATTTTGAATCGAGTCCATCAGCCTTGCGGGGACGCGGATTCAGTGACCGCAGGCGACGGGGATGCCGTAGGTGCTGCCAATGCGGTGGTAGGCGTTGAAGGCAATAGGCTCATGTTAGGGGTAGGCTTTGCCTGCTCGGGCGGGTTAAGCTCGATTACATGAAGCTCGGAGATATACCAACGACCGTCCACGATTTTAAACACCACGTCGTAGCGAGCATCCGTCCATTCCGGCAGCGTGAGCTTTTCGGCGGTTTCGGAGGTATCCGTCTGCACTGCAGAAACGGCAAGCATACGCTCTGTGACACGAAACGTAGCAGTGTTCCCCCAAGGCAGAACGGAAAAGCGCTCTACATCTATGCGGTAGTTATAGGTTTTGATAGTAAAACCGGCGTAACTCCCCGCATAAAGCGAAGGGTCATTTTGGATAAACGTTTCGGTGAAATACGGTGAAAGATCGAGTGCGGAACCATTGTTCAGTATGGTTTTTGCCCTCAGTTCCATTCCTTCGGTGGTAAGGATGTATAGATTGCTTACGTTCATGGCTGTAAGAAACAACCCCAGCGCAAGCACAATGACCGCCGCCGCAATGAGCAGGGCGCGTAAAACATACCAGATTGAACGGCGCGCAATGGCGTATTTGTTGCGCATGAAATTGCTCCCTTATCATAAATTCCGGTAAGCGAAAAGCGATCCCTTTCCGCGTAATATACTGCGTACATAGTAGCACAAGTTATGCGTTGACGCAAATGCCGCTTGGGCACTTGATTTGAATGGATTATACCGCTGTACAGTACATAAAGCAGGCAGAAAACGCCGCATTGAAAATGCGTAATAGGTGTGCTATTGTTATTTTATGGAAGAACTTATCGGAAAGCGCATTATGGTGATTGGGTCGCCCGGGAGCGGAAAAAGCCATTTTTCCACCGAGCTATCTTATTGTACGGGTTTGCCGTTGTTTCACCTTGACCGCAGCCACTGGTCGGGCGATGTGGGGAAATGGGAGCATGATGATGCTCGGCGTTTCGTAGAGTGGCAATACCGCACGGTAGAAGACGATGAATGGATTTTTGACGGAAATTACATCGGCACGCTGAATTTGCGACTCTCGCATGCCGATACTGTATTTTACTTTAACTTGCCGCGCTTATTCTGCCTTTTTAACTATTTACGACATTTGCTTTTTTACGCATTTCATATAAAACAAAGCACTGAGCCGCGCGAACGGTTTGACCCAAAATTCATGAAATACATATGGAACTTCAAGCGCGCAGAACTTAAAGAACGCCTTAAGGAGTATCCGAATGTAAAGGTGTTCATTTTCCGCCGTAAGCGCGATATTAAAAACTTTTTCCTCGAACTCGAAGCCTATCTTGACCGAGAACGCGAAAAAAGGCTTAAGGAGATGGATCTATAGCCATATCCTCTTTAAAAGGCGGAGCGCATCATGCACTCCGCCTTTTAGTTATGCTGATCTTAGCGGTCATGAACCTTTAAAAAAAGCAGGCGGTTATGCTGATCGTGCTCCTCATAATATACATCGGCTTCTTCTTCGATTGTAAAATAAGGTGTAAGAATGCTGCGCCAAAACGCCGTATCCTTGTTCCAAAGAAACAGCCCGTCATCCAAAAGATCGCCTTCTACGGTTTTGATGTTCCATGCATCAATCTGTTCTTTTGATAAATAAGGGTTTAGCTTTACAAGCACTCTGCCACACGGTTTAACAATACGCGCAGTTTCCCTAATAAGAAGCGCAGCATCCGTAGGAACGAGGTTATCCGCGATGTTAAAAAGGATAGCGCCATCCATGCTATGCGTTTTTATGTCGGCAAGAAGTTCCACTCCGCCATCCGTAAACTCCCCTTCGCCGCAATTGAGGTTTTCTTTGAAAAGGCGTGCGGCCTTTGCAATGCCCTCCGAAGACAGATCGATACCCACATGCTTTTTCGTGCCGCGCATTGCGCTTAGATACAGCGTTATACCGTTTCCGCAGCCAAAGTCAAGCATACAATGTGCGCCTTCACACACCCAATCAAGCGCACGATCCAACGTTTCGTTTCCGATGCTTTTGGTGCGCGGAGCACTGTCTTTCTCCGACGAAAACACATTGTCCCAATAGTCTTTTACGGTTTTTAAATCCAAAGGCCACCTCTTAGATTGTGTTACTTACTATACTACCATTTTCATGAGCACTTCGAAGCAATTTACCGCATAATACAAACGAAACATGGTGCAACGGATATAAAAAATCACGGACATGGCATAACCATGTCCGTGAAAGCGCATAGCACTTTTTATTTGATTTCGACGGTCGCGCCGACTTCCTTGAGGGCAGCAGCGATCTTCTCGCAGTCTTCCTTCGAAGCGGCTTCCTTGATGGGCTTAGGAGCGTTGTCGACGAGGTCTTTGGCTTCCTTGAGGCCAAGGCCGGTCAGCTCGCGCACGATCTTGATAACGTTGAGCTTGTTGGGGCCGATATCCTTAAGGATGGCGTCAAACTCAGTCTTCTCTTCCACAGCTTCAACAGCAGCGGCGCCAGCGGCGGGAGCTGCAGCGACGGCGGCAGCGGCGGATACGCCAAATTCCTCTTCGAGGGCTTTCACGAGCTCGGCGAGCTCGAGAACGGTCATGGCCTTAATATCGGCAATGAGTTGCTCTTTGTTCATAATTGAATTCCTCCTCTAAAATTAGGTGTTTCGTTGCCGTT
>JAEZLG010000188.1 GCA_023435855.1 Bacillota bacterium
ATACGGAGGCATCGCTCGTGAAGGCGCTCGAAGAAAAAGGTATAGGCCGCCCGAGCACCTATGCGCCAACCATCTCTACAATCATCGAGCGCGGGTATATTCAACGCGATAAAAAGCAGCTTTTCCCAACCGAGCTTGGCTTTGTTGTGACACAGCTCATGAAGGAAAACTTTGAAAACATCGTGGATGTGAAGTTCACGGCGGATATGGAAAGCAAGCTTGACCTTATAAAAGATGGTGAGCAGCCGTGGCGGCAGGTCATTTCGGATTTCTACGGCCCGTTTAAGGAAACGGTTGACAAGGCATCCGAGAGCATCGAAAAGATTGTCATACCGGACGAGGTGTCCGATGTACAGTGCGATCGATGTGGCGCGATGATGGTGTATAAAATGGGGCGTTTCGGAAGATTTCTTGCTTGCCCTAACTTCCCCGAATGTCGTAATACCAAGCCAATCGTCGAAAAGATCGGCGTACCGTGCCCTGTGTGCGGCGCGGAAATTATCAAGCGAAAATCCAAACGCGGTAAGGCGTTTTATGGCTGTGAAAAATATCCCGAATGCGATTTTGTGTCGTGGGACAGACCGGCCAAGGAAAAATGCCCCAAGTGCGGTGCTATGATGGTGCATAAGGCGGGGCAGCACGGCGGTTATACCCTCTGCTCCGACAAAGACTGCGGCTTTGTTGTAAGACCGCAAAAGAAGGGGACCGAAGAATGAAGCGCGTCAAAGTAGTTGGCGCAGGACTTGCAGGTTGTGAGGCCGCGTTTCAGTTAGCTGAACGCGGCATTCCTGTTTTGCTCGCCGATATGAAACCCAAGAAGAAAAGCTCTGCCCATACGAGCGACGCGTTTTCAGAGCTCGTGTGCTCCAATTCTTTGCGCTCCGATAGGCTGCAAAACGCAGTGGGTCTTCTTAAGGAGGAAATGCGGCAGCTTAATTCACTTATTATCGCCTGTGCAGATAAAACGCGTGTGCCTGCGGGTGGTGCATTGGCTGTGGACCGCGAGGGGTTTTCCGCGCTTATTACCGAACGCATCCGCACACATAAAAACATCGAGGTTATAGAAGAAGAAGTACTCGCTTTACCCGAAACTCCCGCCATCGTCGCCACAGGGCCTCTTACCGAAGGGGAGCTTGCATCGGATATCGAGCGCTTTTTTGGAGATAACCTCCATTTTTACGACGCTGCAGCACCCATTGTTGAGTACGACTCGCTTGATATGGAAAAGGTATTTCGTGCCTCGCGTTATGACAGAGGTGACGATTACCTCAATTGCGCCATGGACGCCAATCAGTACAACGCTTTTATAGACGCGCTCATAAATGCAGAGACCGTACCGCTTAGGGAATTTGAAACGCTCAAGGTATTTGAGGGTTGCATGCCCGTTGAGGTGATGGCAAAACGCGGCCGTATGACGCTTGCTTACGGCCCGCTAAAGCCTGTGGGGCTTAAGGATGCGCGGACAAATACGCGGCCGTTTGCCGTGGTGCAGCTTCGGCAGGACGACGCAGCAGGCAGGCTTTATAACATCGTCGGTTTTCAGACCAATTTAAAGTTCTCTGAGCAAAAACGCGTGTTCGGGATGATACCCGGTTTAGAAAATGCGAATTTTGTGCGTTACGGCGTGATGCACAGGAATTCTTTCATCAGCTCTCCGGGCAAGCTTGACGCAAGTTATCAGGCGCGGGCATTGCCGGGGCTGTTCTTCGCAGGGCAGCTTACGGGTGTGGAAGGTTATGTGGAAAGCGCTGCGAGCGGGCTTGTTGCAGGTGTGAACCTCGCACATCTCATGCTTAAAAAAGAGCCGATGGATTTTACGCGCACAACCGCAATCGGTGCGCTTGCGCACTATGTTTCCGAATATGCCGGAAAGGATTTTCAGCCCATGAATGTAAACTTCGGCATCATGGATGCGCTCGAAAACCCGCCGCGCGGTAAACAGGAGCGGTATGAACAGATCAGCGAAAGAAGCCTGAACAAAATAAATGAAATAATTGCGAAAAAAATGTAAAGATACCACGCAAAGCTTAGGTGTACTGCAAATTTATGCTATCATTATGGGAAGTAAAATAAAAGTCGGTATAGATCGGTATAGATATGAAGTTAAAGCAACTTTCAAAGAAAGATAAAGCTGCATTGAAAGCGTTTTTAACGGGCGATAGTGCCGGCAACAGCCTTTTAAATGCGCTAGAGAATCCGGAGCACACAGTTTACGGAATCTTTGTCAACGGGACGCTTGTTGGCGCGGCTGAAATAGAACATGATGAAAACGCTTTTCTGTATGTTTACATTGTTAGACAGTTCCGCAAAAAAGGGTTTGGAGCTATGGCTGTTAAGCTATGCGAGAAAGAGCTTCAAAGGGATGCTTTAAAGAGTATCGAGACTTACTATTTGAGCGGTGATGAGAACGCAAAAACCTTTGCAAATAAGCTTGGTTATGCGTATAGGTTTTCCTCCGCGCTTATGCGGTATTCTGGCGGTGCTTTTGATCTTCCTTCACTGCCTGTTCGCGGCTATGCAGATGAGGATTATACGGTAGCTCAACAGCTTTCCGCCAGAGCTTTTCATGAAATGCGCCTTCGTGTAGGCGGTTTTCCCGATTCCGATGTTCAGACGCCAACTGAGGCGATGCGCGAAGCATGGAATGCTTCCGCGAAGGAACGGTTTGTTTATGTTTTGGACAATGAAATCATCGGGCATTCGCATCTTGAGGGTGATGCCATTGACAGTGTTTCTATTAAGCCTGAGGTACAAGGAAGAGGTGTAGGCCGGCTGTTTGTGAAGTATCTGTGCAACAAGATTCTTGAAAGCGGCCATAATTCTGTAACGCTTTACTGCGTTGTGGGAAACTATGCGCGGCATCTTTACGATTCCTTGGGTTTTCAACAAGAATATATCGAAGAATATGCAGTGAAAACCTTCTAATTTTAATGAAAATGAGGAAATGAGTATGCCTTTAATGGGTACAACAATCGTCGCCATCCAAAAGGATGGACAGTGCGCTGTCGCCGGTGACGGACAGGTGACGATGGGTGAAAATACAATCATGAAGCAGACCGCCAAAAAGGTGCGCCGCGTCTACCACGGTAAGGTCGTGGTGGGTTTTGCGGGTTCTGTGGCGGACGCTTTTACGCTGTGCGACAGATTTGAAGGTAAGCTCGAACAGCATGGCGGCAGTTTGAAACGCGCAGCGGTCGCACTCGCGCAAGAATGGCGCAGCGATAAAGTGATGCGCCAACTGCAGGCGCTTCTTATAGCTGCCAACAGCGAAGAGCTTTTAATTATCTCAGGCACGGGAGAGGTCATAGACCCCGACGACGGTATCGCTGCCATCGGCTCGGGCGGCATGTACGCGCTTGCTGCCGCAAAAGCGCTTAAGGCGAATACGGAACTCAGCGCTAAAGAAATCGCGGAAAAATCCCTGCGCATCGCGGCGGATATCTGCGTATTCACCAACGGCAATATCACGGTAGAGGAGGTTTGAGTATGCTTACACCCAAAGAGATTGTAGATTCGCTTGATAAATACATCATCGGGCAATCCAAGGCAAAGCGCGCGGTGGCTATCGCGCTTCGAAACCGCTACCGCAGGAGCAGGCTCACGGAGGATCTTCGCGACGAGATCACGCCGAAAAACATCATCATGATAGGGCCGACAGGTGTAGGTAAGACCGAGATTGCACGAAGGCTCGCCAAACTTGTGGATGCGCCTTTTGTAAAAGTGGAGGCGACCAAGTTTACGGAAGTCGGCTATGTAGGCCGCGACGTGGATTCCATGATTCGCGACCTCGTAGATGCCGCTATACGCCTATGCAAGGAAAAGAAGGAAGCGGAAGTACAGCTTTTAGCACAAGCCGCCGCCGAGCAGCGCCTCGTAGATCTTTTGGTGCCTATTGCTGTTAAGCAGCAGCGGCAGCAAAACCCGCTCCAGTTCCTGTTGTGCAGTGGTGATAGTCAGGAACCCGAAATGAGCGAAGATGAGCGCACCAAACATCGCACCCGCCGTGACGAGGTGCTTGCAGCGTTTCGAGCCGGCAATCTCAACGAGGAGATGATCGAGATCGAGGTGGAGCAGGCGTCCCAGAATAGCAATGCAATGATCGCTATGGGCATTGACATCAACATCAATGACATTATGGGGAGCATACTCCCAAAAAACAAGAAGAAGCGCAAGGTAAAGGTTCCTGAGGCCTACCGAATTTTATCGGAGGAGGAGGCCGACAAGCTCATCGATATGGATGAGGTGATACGCGAGGCCATCGAAAAGGCCGAGCAGGATGGTATTATATTCCTCGATGAGATCGATAAGATTGCGGGTAGTGGCCATTCCTCAGGTCCCGACGTATCCCGCGAAGGCGTACAGCGCGACATACTCCCGCTCGTGGAAGGCTGCACGGTAAGTACAAAATACGGCTCTGTTAAGACAGACTTCATTTTGTTCATCGCGGCAGGCGCGTTCCATGTTTCCAAGGTGACCGACCTTATTCCGGAGCTTCAGGGGAGGTTCCCCATCCGCGTGAACCTCGAATCGCTGACAGTGGATGACTATAAAAAGATACTTACCCAGCCGGAAAACGCCATTACCAAGCAATACGCGGCTCTTTTAAAGACCGATAACATCGTGCTCGACTTTGCTGAGGATTCCATTGAAGTGCTTGCGCAATACGCATACAACGCCAACGAGACAAGCGAAAACATAGGCGCCAGAAGGCGGCATACCATCATGGAAAATCTTCTTGATGATATTTCTTTCAATGCAAACGGCTCGTTCCCGCTTACAAAGGTAGTAGTGGACGAGGGCTATGTGAAAGAGCACTTATCCGCAGAATTCAACGGAGAGGATCTGAGAAAGTACATCTTATAAAGCATGGTGCAATTTAGAAAAAGCCTAATACCGTTACTAGTCTTCGCAGCGCTTATATTAGGTGGCTGTGCAGTTCAGTCTGCTACGGGCTTATCTGAGAAGGCTGTCGAGGCGGTCGTACTTGCCGATGAGACATTCGTTGCGATTACACCGCAGCCCGTAACGCCTACCCCGGCGACGCCTGCGCCAACGGCGACTGTGACGAGCGTTCCGACGGCGACCCCGGAGCCGACTTTAGCACCTTCACCGACGCCGGATTATGTGTTGTCCAATGTGAAGGACGTAGATGGATTTGTAGGAGCGCTGACCGTTAACCTGCGAAACGGGCCGGGAACGGATTATGATGTGATCGGCGAATACGAGTGCAACACATTGCTTCTCATTACAGCAAAGACCGACGAATGGTATCAGGTGGAGATCGACGGTAAATCCGGCTTCATGCTAAAGGAATTTGTAGGTGTCGGCGCAATCCCTACGCCAACGCCCGAGCCTACGAAAAAGCCGTCTTCAAAAACAACACCAAAACCGACCTCAAAACCTGAGCCGACAGCTACACCCAAGCCTCAAGAAGCGACCTATGGCGGCGCCGGCAGCTACAACGCCGAGGACGTGCTTTTAATAGCGCAGATTGCCTACGAAGAGGGCACGCGCGGCAATTACGACGGTTATCGCGCGGTAGCTAACGTGATTTTAAACCGCGTACAGAGCGGCATTTTCCGCTCCACCATTGAGGGCGTTATATTTCAGCGCAATCAGTTCTCCACGGCGGACGATGAGGCTGCGCTTCGCGCAGTGAAACCGTCATCGACCTGCATCGAAGCGGTGCAGGCTGTGTTGAGCGGTGATACAATTTTCTCCTCTAATGTTTATTATTTCCGAACCGCCGGTAAGGGCGAAAGCTGGAGTTCACATAAATATGTTGCGACTTACGGCGGGAACTCCTTCTTTAGCTGATACTAAGGATTGCTGATATAACGGAATATTCCGCTCGCGTGAGCGCAAACTAATACCGCATTTCATGAAACGGAAAGGTGGTATTTTTTATGCGCGCAGTAATCATGGCGGGCGGCGAAGGCCGCCGCCTGCGGCCGCTCACCTGCACCAAGCCAAAGCCCATGGTGCCAATTTTAAACCGGCCTGTCATCGAGTATTGTTTTGATCTGCTGCGCTTGCACGGCATTACGGATATAACGGCTACACTTTTTTATCTGCCCGAAATCATCATGCAGCATGTGGGAAACGGCGAACGCTTTAACGTGGATGTGAAATACGCCATCGAGGAAAAACCTCTCGGCACTGCAGGAAGTGTTCGCGCTGCGGTACCAACGCCTACGGATACCACGCTTGTGTTAAGCGGTGATGCTTTGACCGATATGGACTTAAGCGCAGCGTTGAGCGCGCACAAGGAGCATGGGGCAAAGCTAACGATTGTATTAAAAAAGGTCGCTGTGCCGACGGAGTATGGTGTTGTATTACTCAGCCGCGAAAACGTCATTACACGCTTTTTGGAAAAGCCCATGCTTTCTGAGGTGTTCAGTGATCTTGCGAATACAGGTGTTTATATACTTGAGCCCGAGATATTGGAAATGATCCCTACTGACAGACCGTTTGATTTCAGCAACGATCTTTTCCCGCTTGTGATGAAAAGCGGCATTCCCATAAACGGGTATGAGACCACAGGCTACTGGTGCGATATTGGCGATCTCGAGCAATACTTGGAAGCGCAGCACGCACTGCTAGATGGTCTTTGCGCGTATATGCCCCGCGCTGTGGGGCGCGACGGCATTTTTATAGAGGAGGGCGCGCATGTTTCGAAAAAAGCGACTTTGCGCGCACCGTGCTATGTTGGGAAGGGTGCGGAAATCGCCGACGGAGCGCTTATCGATGCCTACGCGGTGATAGGCACAGGCAGCAAGGTGGGTACGGGGAGCAGTATCAAGCAGTCGGTACTAATGGAAAATGTACGCGTCCGTGAAAATGTAGAAATTCGCGGTGCGATTCTTTGCGAAGAAGCGCATATGGATATGGGTTCGGCGGCGTTTGAAAAAAGCGCTGTAGGCACAGGTACGCATGTGGGTAAGGCCGCGAAAATTAAAAAAGGCGTGCTCATTTGGCCGCAGAAAAAGCTCGCGGATGAAGGCGTATTCGGCGAAAATGTGGTTTGGCAGGAGCATGGGGAAAAGCAGATGGAAAAACTCCCTCTGCGCGGTTATTGCGACGGTGACATGAACCCACAAAACACTGCGCGCGTTGGCTGCGCGTTTGCAGCTATACACCGTTTACCCGCAGAGCTGGGTGTGGCGACGGATGGCAGCCAGCAATCCGTTATGCTCAAGCATGCGTTGTTTTCAGGGGTTTTGTCGCAGGGTGTTGATGTGTGCGATTTCGGCGCATGTACCCCTTCCGCGTTTGAATACGCCATACGCACGTTTCGCCTAAACGGAGGTACGTATATCCGCCATAGCGCACGCAATGCTCACGAAACGGAGCTCTATTTATTTGACAATACCGGAGCGGAGCTCAAAGCGAAGGATTATAGGAAGTTCAAGCAGGAATACGAGGAAGGGTTTAAGCGGCCCGTAACATATTCAAGACTCGGCGTGGTGGAGCATAACAACGCCGCAATTAAGGCATACGAAGCGCATATAGCAGCAA
>JAEZLG010000215.1 GCA_023435855.1 Bacillota bacterium
ACATGGAATAGGCAGTTGAGCCCGTTGGCGTGCTCACAACGACGCCATCGCCGAACACCGTACCCGCATCAACACCGTCGATTTCAATGGAGACACCTACTACGCCCGACGTACCGTTTTTGGTAAAAAGAGCGTCGTTCAGGCATGTATACTCGCTTTCGCCGTTCACGACACAACGAATCGTCATGCGCGACTCAAGCATATACTCGCCATTTTCAATGCGCGTAAGAGCAGCATCGAATTCAGGTAGGGAAATTTCGCTAAGAAAGCCGATCCGGCCAAAGTTGATGCCGAGAAGCGGCACTTTTTTTTGAACTGCAAGCGAAGCCGCCATTAATATGGTACCGTCGCCACCCAAGGCAACAATCAGGTCGGGTGCATCGACCTCACCTTCGACCGATCCATTGAGATAACCGGCAAGGCTTTCATTTGCGCCACAGGTGTATCCGTGAAGTTGCGCAGTATGGATGGCTTCCAATAAGCCGTTGACCGCCTCGGGCTTGTGCGGGTTGGTAAAAAAGTCTATACGCCTGTTCCGCATAAGGCCCTCCCAAACACCGACGTAGAAATATTATAATATTGTCTACACTCGTTTTCAAGTATAAATTTGCACTTTTTGTATATTCTTACATGTTTAAAAAGATTCATGCGCTTTTCTGACGGTCGAAATGACCGCTTCCTTTAGGTTTTGCTCATCGATGCATATACATTCGGTATTTTTTTGCAAGATCATCAAAAACTCGATATTTCCTTTAGGGCCCGTGATAGGAGAAAAGTCGAGCGCTTGAATTGCAAAGCCTGCTGCATTTGCATAGTGTGCAGCGTCCTTTAAAACCTCGCGGTGGATCTCCGGCTCGCGAACAACGCCGTTTTTGCCTACCTTTCCTCTGCCGGCCTCAAACTGCGGCTTTACAAGTACGACTGCTGTCGATCCATTTTTTAAAATACTGCAAAGGTTAGGTAAAATGAGCCGGATCGAAATAAACGAAACATCTACTGAAGCAAACTCCGGGATTTCCTCAAACCATTCGGGTGCAAGAAACCGTGCATTTGTGCGCTCCATCACCTTCACGCGTTCATCGCTTCTGAGCCGCCAGTCAAGCTGCCCGTAACCGACGTCGATAGCATATACCTTTATCGCACCGTTTTGCAGCATACAGTCGGTAAAACCACCTGTGGATGCGCCTATGTCCACTGCCACTTTGCCGTTTAGATCAATGCCGTATTCATGTATAGCCTTTTCGAGCTTAAGCCCGCCGCGGCTCACGTACGGGAGCGCATTTTCTTTAACAGTCAAAACCTGCGCCTCATTTACCGCAGTGCCGGGCTTATCAAGCCTTATGCCATCGCAGCTGACCATGCCCTCCATAATCAGCGCGCGCGCTTTTTCACGGCTTTGCGCCAACCCAAGCTCCACAAGCCTTTGATCCGCTCTTGTTTTCATGCTTTTCTCGTAAGCGTGCTCTTAGTGAGCTCCGTAAAAAACCATGCCTTTTCACCAAAGCACGTTAGCGCTTCCATCGCTTCATTTGCGGTATCTTTTGCCATGCGTTTTGCCTTCTCTAGTCCATAGCAGGAGGGATAGGTAAGCTTATTTGCCTCTTTATCTTTCCCGGGTGTTTTGCCCAGCACTGACAGGCTTCCCTCTACGTCGAGCACGTCATCCGTGATTTGGAACAGCAATCCATAAAGGCTGCCGAAGCGAGAGATTTTAGCCGCCTCCGCGTCGGTGGGGCTACCTATGTAAGCGCCCGCCATGAGCGCTGCGCGAAGCATTGCACCTGTCTTTCTTGTATGGATGTACCTAAGTTCTTGAGAAGTTTCGCCCATACCGATTTCGCTCGTTAAGTCGGTCAACTGTCCGGCAATCATCCCGCAAACTCCTGCCGCAGAGGCAATCTCACGCGCAGCGAGAAGATAGGAAGGTATCTTTGCATGAAAGATGATAGAAGCATCCGCAATCACTTCGAATGCATAGGAAAGCAGAGCGTCACCCGCAAGCAGTGCCGTTGCTTCGCCGAACGCCTTGTGGTTGGAGGGCTTTCCGCGACGAAAATCGTCATTGTCCATACAAGGCAGGTCGTCGTGGATGAGCGAATAGGTATGGATCATCTCGAGCGCACAGGCAAGCGGAAGTGCGGCATCGCGATTGCCGTTAAACAGATCGCATGCCGCAAGTGTCATCGCAGGGCGCAGGCGTTTACCTCCGCCACAGAGGCTGTATGCCATTGAATCGCGAAGCAGCTTCGGTATATCGTTCTTCTCCATATATTCGTCGAGCCGCTTATCGATAAGAATGCGGTAGTCTTCCATGGTTTTCGCGTAGTTCATATCTCAACCGCCTTTATCTCTCCGCTCGCCGCATCGACCGCATCAAGTCTCGCGTCAAATGCATTTAGTAGCTCTGTGCAGTATTTTGACAGAGCTTGTCCGCGCTCGTATAAAAGCACCGTTTCCTCCAGCGCAAGGTTGCCGGCGCTAAGCTTATCCACCGTTTCTTCGAGCTGCTTCATGGCATTTTCAAAGCTAAGAGTCTCGTCCTTTTTCTATGCATTC
>JAEZLG010000218.1 GCA_023435855.1 Bacillota bacterium
CCGTAAGCGTGTTCACAACCGATATCACCATAGCTTGCTCTTTTTCGGCGGAACTCAGCTCACTTAGCCCGATTAAATTGAGGGTAGCACACTTGTCATCGCCGATGCGGAGCGTATAGGTCGTGCCCGCAGGCAGCACCGTGTTGAGTCCGAGTGCAGAAGCGCTTTCGTAGTTGCCGTTTTGATCTACAAGGTAGCTTAAGGCTGCCTTACCGATCCCTTCCTCCCACGGTATGAGCTTCATCACCGGTACTACGAAACCATCGTCGCTCAGATAATACAGCATCGTGCGCCTATAGCCCGCCTCAGTTGAAAGCCCATCCTCATAAACGCCCTGCGCCTCCTGCTTGCAGCCGGCTAAGAAAGAGCACAGGAGCAGCATGCATACGATGAGGCAAATCGGTCTGCTCCGCATACAAAATCCTCCATTCGGGGTTTTTGTATATGGATATTCGGCAATTTGCTCAAACATACCGCAGATTTCAGCCGATTCAAGGCACAATACCTCGTGTTACCGTTTTTGCGATATACGCTTTACCTTCGCCTCATCCGGTGTCACATAGGCTGTTTTGTTGGTGGTATAAATTACCATACCCGGCTTTGCATGGGAGGGCTTTTTAACGTACTTGCGAGGAGTGTAGTCTACAGCGACATTAATCCCTTTGCGTGCCTTGCTGAAATATGCCGCTAAAAGCGCAGCCTCAAAGAGCGTTTCTTTACTCGGCTCTCCCCCGCTTTTTATGATGACGTGTGAACCGGGAATATCCTTTACGTGGAGCCAAAAATCCTCGCCGGATGCAAATCGCAGCGTAAGATAGTCATTTTGCGTGTTGTTGCGGCCGACATAAATTTCCGTGCCATCCAAAGAGATATAGCATGAGGGTTTGGAGGGTGCGAGCTTTTGTGGCTTTTGACGTGTTTTTTCGCGCTTCACATAGCCGAGTATTACAAGTTCTTCGTGAAGCTCGCTTAGTTCCGCATCGGTGCTGCATTTATCGAGGTTATCGAGCTGCCCCTCCAGATAGGAAAGCTCCTCGAGCGCCTGTTCGCGCTGCTTGACCGCCATCTCGCGCGCAGCTTTTGCCTTTTGGTACTTCTTAAAATAGCGCTGCGCATTGTCCGACGGCGAATATTTAGGATCAAGCTTTATGCTAACCAATTGCGGCGGATCCTCATAGTAATTGAGAAGCACCGCTTCCGATACGCCTCTTTTTATGGCGTGCAGATTGGCAGTAATAAGCTCCCCGAAAAGGCGTAGTTTTTCCGTTTCCTCGGCAGAACCGAGCGCATCGTTGTAGAGAGAAAGTTTTTTCTCTACACGTGCTACGTTGTTCTGCAAAATTTTGCGGACGGATGTGCTGCGCCGCGCAATGCGCTCTGCGACGTCGAGCTGCTCGTAAAAGGCGTCTAGCGCCGCACCAAGCGTTTCCTCAAGACGAACAGCAATACCTTTAGGCGCAAACGGATACACGCCCATGGGCTCTGAATATTCGTTGAGCGTTACGCATGGCTCAAACCTTCCCTCTGCAAGCTTCGCATAAAATACCTTGAGCGCTTTTACAAGTTCCTTCTTTTGCGTATCGGTCAATTGAGCAAGATCGTTGCTCTCTACCGTACAAAACGCGAGGCTTTGCGCCATAGCGGGTGAAAGGCCGAAAAAGGCGTTAGACAACGCCTTATCGAGCCTACCCTCGCCTTGAAGTGCAGAATAAAAGTCATCTTCTTCGGCAATAAGCGGGTTTTTCTTATCTTGCGGAGGCGGCGGAGCATAGGTAAGCCCCGGTAAAACAAAACGGACATTCGATACCCCTGCGCCCACATGACGTGCCGCGTCGAGTATAACGTTTGCACCGTTTAGCAGTATAAGGTTTGAGTGCTTCCCCATAATCTCGCACACAAGCGAGAAGGTTTCCATATCACCGAGCTCGTTTTCTGCTTCTATGCGAATGATGAGCGTTCTGTCAAGGTCGGGCTGCTCGACTGAAACGATGCGACCACCCAAAATACGCCGCCGAAGGAGCATGCAAAACATGGGTGCTTCAACCGGATTGATTCGCTTTACGCTTGTAAGCTGCGCACGCCCATGTGCTGCGGAAGCCGAGAGTAAAAGCTTATGGGTTTCGCCACCGGCGCGGACATGCAGCAAAAGCTCGTCCTTTTCCGGCTGGTAAATTTTATCTATCTTTCCGCCGGTGAGCGCCGCACGTATCTCCGCCGCGGATGCACACAGGTTCAGACCGTCCATTGCCATGAAAATTCCTCAAACAATTCTGTTTCTTAATACACCGATACCTGCGATTTCAACCTCCACCGTGTCCCCGCGCTGCATGGAGCCAATACCCCCCGGCGTGCCCGTAAGCACCACGTCACCCGGTAGAAGCGTCATGCACGCACTCATATACGAAATGAGCGCATCTATATCGTATGTCATCATGGAGGTGTTGGAGTTTTGTTTCGTCACCCCGTTAACACGCGTTGCGATGTTCACATTTTGTGCATCGAGCTCTGTCTCAATCCACGGCCCAAACGGACAGAAGGTATCATATCCCTTGCCGCGCGTCCATTGCGGATCGCTTTTTTGAATATCCCGCGCAGTCACATCGTTGGCGCAGGTATAGCCGAAAATGTATTCCTTTGCATGGCCGATTTCCACCGCATGCGCGCGTTTTCCGATGACCACGGCTAACTCACCCTCATAGTCAAGTCGGTTGCTGATTGACGGGTATATTACGTCGTCACCGTTTCCCACTGCGCAGGTGGAGGGCTTTAAGAATAAAAGCGGCTCCACGGGATGGCCTTCCTTCATTTCCTCTGCATGCTCATAGTAGTTTTTGCCTACACAAACGAATTTCGTGGGTTCCGATGGGTACAGCAAAGTGACAGACGACAGTGAATACTCTCTGCCGTCATAATTTATATTTTCAAACGGAGTTCCATGCAGGCGAAGGAGCTTGTCCTCCTTTAAGACCGCATAAAAGATTTCGTCGCCGTGCAT
>JAEZLG010000129.1 GCA_023435855.1 Bacillota bacterium
GGGATAAGGGTTATGCCACGGAGGCACTGAAGGAGGTCTTAAGCTTTTTATTGAAGGACGTCGGCCTTTTCCTCGTGGAAGCAAAACATCGGCGTTTAAACCCAGCCTCCGGTCGCGTGATGGAAAAAGCCGGTATGCTCTTTGAGGCGGTGCTCAAAAACAGACGTTACGATCAAGAGACCGGCATGCGTGAGGATCTTCTTGTGTATACGATGGAGCGGGATGGCAAATAAAAAGTACGGCAAGGGCTCTGCCCTTGCCGTGTGTTTGTATCGGTTTATGCCGTTCTCGGTTTACCCACAAAAAACAGCGCCAGCGTACCCGGCCCGCAGTGCGAACCGATGACTGCGCCCACCATGGAGATGTTTACGGGGATATTCGGAAATCGCTCACACAACATATTTTTTAAATACTGTGCGTCCTCCATGCAATCGGCATGGGTGATGTGGAAAAATGGATTGTCCTCAATATCCGCAAGCTCCGTGAGGTGCTCGAACATACGCTTTATGGCGGTGCGCCTGCCCTTCACCTTCTCTCGTGGGATAAGGTGACCGGTATCATCCATGTTCATAACGGGCTTGATGCCTAAAATATCCGCAAACAGGGCTGCAGCAGCGCTTACACGCCCGCCTCGCCTTAAATAGCTCAACTCGCTCACCGTAAACCAATGGTTAATTCGAAGCTTAAAACCCTCCGCATAAGCGTAGCATTCCTCTATAGAAGCACCGGCTTTTTGCTTCAAGAGAACATGCTGCAAGAACATGCCCTCACCGCCGGATGCGCAAAGGCTGTCCACTATGTAAATCTTGCGATCCGGATACTGCGCTTGGAGCTGTCCCTTAGCAATCTGTGCTGAGTTCACAGTGCCGCTAAGACCGCTTGAAAAGCCGATATACAATATGTCTTTTCCCGCTGCGAGCAGATCGGACCACAACAACACAAACTGATCGGGATTGACCTGCGAGGTTGTAATGACTTCACCGGAACGCATGGCGTTGTAGATTTTAAGCGCAGAGGAATCACGCATGTCGTCGGGGAATTCCTCACCCCGGTATAAATACTTAAGTGTTGCAAATTGCACATCAAGTTGCTGCATACGCTCAGCGCCAAGGTCCACGGTCGAATCGGTCGTAATTACATATTCAGCCATCTCGGTCTCCTCCCGAAAGATTCTATCATTTATTTTATTGGATGAATCTGCTAAAATCTAGCTATAAAATGTAACATTTTAATTTTATACGAACGAGGATACATGGATTTGCACAATAAAAGGAAAAATCTCCCAATATTGTTCGTTTACTTAATCGTAATTGCTATTTTAGCGTTTTTCGTGCTGCTTTTTTCGCTGCTTTATCGTGGCAGCGGTGCGGGACTGCTTAGTGCTATTAACCCGGGAGCTGCATATGACGAAACTTTGGCTGTAATAGCCCCGCCTAAACCTACCCCGGCTACTACACCCGTGGCTTCCGCGGAAGGAAGGCTCTTTCCTTATCTTGAGAACGGGCTATGGGGTTTTAAAAACGCCAAGGGGCAGGCTGTTATCGCGGCTTCGTTTTCCTCCGTACTCGAGTTTGACGGCAGCATCGCCTTTGCAGCGCAAAACGGACGTTATGGGCTCATCAACCGCAAGGGGGTTTTTGTTGTTGAACCGCAATGGCAGAACGTTCTGCCGTTTTCCGAGGGCTATGCCGCCGTCATGAAGGATTCTAATTGGGGCTATATCGATAAGGACGGTACCATAGTGATTGACTATTCCTTCCGTGAGGCGAAAAGCTTCCATTGTGGGCGCGCTGCCGTGCGAAATGGTTCCGCTTACGGCTATATCGACACACAAGGCACGCTTGCAATAAGTGAACAGTGGCGCGACGCAGGCGATTTTTCAGAAGATGTCGCATTTGCCGTCTCCAACGAATATTCCAAGGATCGCCAATACATCATCAACAAAGTCGGCACCAAAATCGCCACACTTACCCCTTCCTCCCTCAGAGGTACTGTTTTCTCTGAGGGCTTTGCGGTGATACGGGATACGGCTGCAGGCAATTGCTATTTTATAAACAGCGAAGGAAGTTCTGCGTTTCGCACCACCTTTGAGGATGCGCAAAATTTTTCGGGAGGTCTTGCGGCTGTAAAATCTGACGGTAAATGGGGATACATCAATAAAAAAGGCGTTTTGGTGATTTACCCTGAGTTTGGCGAAGCGATGCCGTTTTCGGGCGGCCTAGCTGCTGTTTACGACGCGGAAACGAGCCTTTGGGGCTATATCGATACGAGCGGTTATCCATCCATTGAGCCGCAGTACGATGAAGGACAGCCTTTTATCAGCGGTTATGCGGTTGTAAAAATGGGCAGTTCTTACCTCGTAATCGATAAGCATAACAACACGATATCCCTTTATGAAGCGGCATGAAGCCGCTTTGTTTTGCTTTATATAATATATCATCTATTTCCTAGTCTGCGCATAGAATATCGAGCCACAAAGCAGTATAATATGCTTGCATCTCCAAATTGAATAAGGGGGCCTTCCTATGCAAACCGAAATGGACGCGCTGGTAAAAACCGAGAGGGGAAAAGGCTTATCGCTCATTCGCGTTCCCGTTCCCGTACCGAACAAAGGCGAAGTCCTTATAAAGATTCACAAAACAGCTATATGCGGAACCGATTTGCACATCTATAACTGGGATCCGTGGAGTGAAAAAAACATTTTCCCGCCTATGACCATCGGCCATGAATACGTAGGTGAAATTGCCGCACTTGGCGATGGCGTAACAAGTTACAAGGTCGGCCAGCGCGTCTCCGGCGAGGGGCATATCGTATGCGGACAATGCCGAAACTGTTTAAGCGGCAACGGTCACTGGTGTAAATACACAAAGGGTGTAGGTGTCAACCGCGACGGTGCGTTTGCCGAGTATCTTTGTATCCCTACCATAAATCTGCGCCCCGTACCTGAGGATATTCCTGAGGAAATTGTTGCATTTTTCGACGCATACGGCAACGCTGTACATACCGCCACCGAATTCAACGTAACAGGCGAAGACGTTTTAATAACAGGCGCGGGCGCCATCGGTATGATGGCTGCAGGCATATGCCGCCACAACGGCGCACGCCGCGTGGTCGTGACGGATATCAACCCCTACCGCCTCGCTATTGCCAAGAAGATGGGTGCAACAGCGGCCATCAACCCCATGGAGCAGAATTTAGAAGATGTCATGCGCGAGCAAGGGCTTGTGGAGGGCTTTGACGTGGGGCTCGAGATGAGCGGAAGCGGCGCTGCATTAAACCAGATGTTAAAAAGTATGCGAAACGGCGGTCAGGTTGCGCTTTTAGGACTTCTTGCACCGGGCGTCGTGATCGATTGGGACAATGTGATCTTCAAAGGGCTCACGCTGCAGGGGATTTACGGTAGAAAGCTGTTTGAAACCTGGTATAAAATGATTGCTATGGTTCAAAGCGGGCTGGACCTTTCCCCCGTTATCACCCATCGCTATCACTACACGGAGTTTGAGAAGGGTTTTGAGGCAATGAACAGCGGCAAGTCCGGTAAGGTCATATTGGATTGGAGCAAATAAAACGGAGGCAGCAAATGAAAAAGACGGCAATCGGATACTTTCAAAATGAACTCTCAGCTATTCAAAACGCTGGAACGGCAAAGATTGAGCGCATCATAACCACTCCGCAATCTGCGCGCATAGATACCACTGCAGCAAAGGGTGTTTTAAACATGTGCGCCAATAACTATCTCGGGTTAAGCAACCATCCCGCACTTCGCGAAGCTGCCATGAAAAGCTACGATCAATGGGGCTACGGACTCTCCTCGGTTCGCTTTATTTGCGGCACGCAGAGCATCCACAAGGAGCTGGAAAATAAGCTTGCGGATTTCTTAATGATGGACGATGCCATTCTCTACAGCTCCTGCTTCGACGCAAACGGCGGCCTGTTTGAAACGCTTTTATCGGCCGACGATGCGGTTATTTCAGACGAGCTCAACCATGCGAGTATTATCGACGGCGTGCGCCTTTGTAAGGCAAAGCGTTACCGCTATAAAAACAACGACATGAATGACCTTCGCGCGCAGCTAATCGATGCAAAGGATTGCCGAATTAAGCTGATTGCGACTGACGGCGTATTCTCTATGGACGGCTACATAGCAAACCTTAGCGCCATATGCGATCTCGCGGAGGAGTTTGATGCGCTTGTTATGGTTGACGACAGCCATGCTGTTGGTTTTATGGGCAAGCATGGGCGCGGTACGCACGAACATTGCGGCGTGATGGGCCGTGTGGATATCATTACCGGTACGCTTGGTAAAGCCATGGGTGGTGCGAGCGGCGGCTATACTGCAGCACGGCAGGAAATTGTAAATCTGTTGCGTCAACGCTCACGCCCTTATCTGTTTTCCAATACAGTTGCTCCGGCTATCTGCGCTGCGAGCCTGAAAGTTCTTGAGATACTAAACGAGTCTACACAATTACGCGACCGTTTGCACGAAAATACCGCGTATTTTAGGAAAAGTCTTAAAAAGTTTGGCTTTGACATACCGGAAAGCACGCATCCCATTGTACCCATCATGCTTTATGATGCGGCTGTTGCCTCCGAATTTGCGGCAAGGATGCTTGATAAAGGCGTATATGTCATAGGGTTCAGTTATCCGGTCGTGCCAATGGGCAAAGCTCGTATTCGCACACAGGTGTCCGCCGGTCATACGAAAGAGGATCTCGATTTTGCGGTAAATTGCTTTGCTGAAGTGAAGCGCGAAATGGGAATTTAGGCTTATTGTTCATAAAAACCGCTCCGCGGAAGAGGTCGCGGAGCGGTTTTTTGTACCTTACAATTCCCTGTTGTTTTTGTTCTGCTGATTTTGCTGATTCTGCCTATTTTGCTGGTTATGCCGGTTTTGCTGATTCTGCTGGTTTTGCTGATTCTGCTGATTCTGCTGGTTTTGCCTGTTTTGTTGGTTCTGCTGATTCTGCTGATTTTTCTTGTTTTGCTTGTTCATCGGATTGATGAATTCATCATACCCCATACAGCGGACCTCCTTTCCGTTCGTAGCCATAGTATCTGCAATAAAAGCCCCGATTATCCATGCATTTTAGCCCATTCGCATAGGATGAAAAAAAGCGCAAACACTAAGATTGCCTTTAAAAGGATGCTGTTAATAGGCGGTTTTTATGTCATGCTTTTGATACGAAACGAGTATATCGCAACAATGAGCGGTCGGGATTATGAGCGCGGCAGCGTGCTTATTGACAACGGTAAAATCGTGGCCGTTGGGGAAAGCATCGATCTTGCGCTTGCACATCAAGCGCAAGTACTCGATGCAAGCGGGCTTGTCGTGATGCCCGGGCTTATCGATGCGCATAGTCACATCGGCATCACGGAGGAAAAAAAAGGTTCCATCGACGACGATTGTAATGAAACCGGCAATCCACTCACCCCCACTCTTCGTGCCATCGACGCAATCAACCCCATGGATTCCGCCTTCCATAACGCGCTCGCCTCGGGCATCACCTCAGCCATGGTGGGTCCCGGCAGTTCCAATGTTGTTGGCGGGCAGTTCGCCTTTATCAAGCTTACGGGTCGATCTTTGGACCCTATGACAGTGCTTTTCCCCGCCGCCATGAAGATTGCTTTCGGAGAAAACCCAAAAACGAATTACGGTAAAAACGGTAATCTTCCATCCACGCGTATGAGCATCGCCTCCATGCTTCGCGAAGAACTTTTTTTAGCACAAAGCTATAAGAAAAAACGCGATGACGCGCAAAAAACCGGGGATATTTTTGAGCCGGATTTTCGTATGGAAAGCTATATGCCTATTTTTGAAGGGAAAATACCATTAAAAGCGCATGTGCACCGCGCGGACGATATTCTAACCGTCATTCGCATCGCCAAAGAATTTTCGTTATCAGTTACGCTCGACCACTGCACGGAAGGGCATCTTATTCATCAAGAGATTGCCGCAAGTGGTTTCCCGGCCATTGTGGGGCCTTCGCTCGCCTCACGCTCGAAGCCTGAAGTAGAAAGCCTCGATTTTAAAACCGCAGGAATATTGCATAAAGCAGGTGTGCTCGTCGCTATCACAACCGATCATCCCGTGACCCGTATACAGTACCTGCCTCTGTGCGCCGGGCTTGCCGCGCGCGAGGGTTTGGACGAGTACGAAGCACTCAAGGCTATCACCATAAACGCTGCGCGCATCTGCCGCGTTTCGCACAGAGTAGGCAGCCTGGAGCCTCAAAAGGACGCAGATATAGCCATTTTTGACGGCAACCCCATGGACATTTTCACGCATGCCGTTTATACCATCATCAACGGTGAGGTCGTCTACCAGAAGAAGTAATTTTTGCTTGCAAAGATATAACCTGCGTGGTAGAATAGCTTTGTTTGATTGAAACCGTATGCCTTGTATCGGTAAGGAGGTGTAGAGCATGGGTAAGTTTTGCGAAGTATGCAACAAGGGTATTATGTCCGGTAATTTGGTGAGCCACTCCAACAGGAAAACCAAACGCACTTGGGCACCCAACATCCAGCGCGTCAATGCTGTGGTAAACGGCACGCCGCGTAAACTGAATGTTTGCACGCGCTGCCTTCGTTCCGGTAAGGTCCAACGCGGCTAATGTAACCTAAATAGGTGACTTTGCAGGCCAACGCTTACGCGTTGGCCTTTGTCATACATGTATTTTTTAATATCGCTTGATGACCACCGCAAAAACGACCGTGGTCGCACCCGAAAGCAAAAGCGACAGCAGAAATTCTACCCCGCAGCACAACAGCAATAAAAGCGTTATAAAAAACACAAGCCCGTTGCGAAACGGCCCGCGCCTGACGCAGCGGTTGTTAATAAAAATTGTGGATGGCCTTCTCTGTACCAAATCAATCGCTCCTTCCTCCCTATTCCATTATACGCGGGGCGCATTTTGCGCGTTCACGCCATATCGTAATACGGAATACATTGTGATATATACGGTGTTTTCTTCTTTAAACTTAGGAGGCAGAAATGAATGTTATTGTCGAGGCAAAGGATATCCGCCTCACCTACCACGATCCCTCCGGCGAAACGGAAGCGATTTCAAACGTGAGCTTTCAAGTTTTTGAAGGCGAATTTGTATCCATCGTGGGTCCTTCCGGTTGCGGAAAAACAAGTGTACTCTCTTTGATCGCGGCGCTCATGCCGCCCTCGGGCGGCGAAATACGCAACTATGGCAACGCAGCGGGCTATATGCTGCAGCGCGACCATTTGCTCGATTGGCGAAACATCGAAGGGAACGTGCTCCTCGGCCTGCAAGTGAAAGGTATGTTAAACGAGGAAACGAAGGCGAATGCCATCGCGCTTTTAGATACCTATGGTCTTAGTGAGTTTCGATACAATTACCCGCGCCAGCTCTCAGGCGGCATGCGCCAAAAGGTAGCGCTCATACGTACGCTTGCCTTTACGCCCGATTTGCTGCTTCTTGACGAGCCTTTTTCCTCACTCGATTACTTAACGCGGCTTAAAGCATCCAACGAGATACACGACATCATTAAAAAAGAAAAAAAGACGGCCATCCTCGTAACGCACGACATAGCGGAAGCCATCTCCATGAGCGACAGGATATTGGTACTCACCACGCGGCCAGCTCGCATAAAAAACGAGTACATCGTTACGCTCACGGCGAAGCCGGAACCGATTGCCCGCAGGAACGCGCCGGAATTCAAAGAATATTTCGACCGCATCTGGAAGGAGCTCGATAACGGTGAAGCAAATAACCGATAACATGTCAAGGGAACACCAAGCGTATCTGGGAAGAATAAAGCGCAAAACTACATTCGTTACCTTCATGCGCTATGCAATTTTAGTATTGTTCCTCATAGTGTGGGAGCTTGCAGCACAAGCGGGGCTTATCGATCCGTTCATCGCAAGCTCACCCTCGCGCGTCGCCGCTACCATCGCAAGGCTTTATACAAACGGCGACCTTTTTATGCACATAGGTTTAACGCTCTTTGAAACCGTAGTAGGTTTTTTATTGGGCACACTCGTCGGCACGCTCATCGCCATACTTCTTTGGTGGAGCAAAACGCTTTCGCGCATCCTTGATCCTTACCTCGTGATATTGAACGCTCTACCCAAGATTGCCCTTGGGCCAATCCTCATCGTATGGTTTGGCTCGGGTGTAAAGAGTATCATAGCGATGGGGCTGTTTATATCGTTTATTGTTACGATCATGAGCGTTTATGCCGGGTTTAACGAGATCAGCGACGAAAAGCAGCTTCTGATGCGCACCTTGGGTGCCAGCAAGCTTAAAATACTCACAATGGTGGTGCTTCCCGCATCCGTTCCCACTATCATAAGTGCGCTTAAGATAAGCGTAGGAATGAGCTGGGTGGGCGTAATCGTCGGCGAATACCTCGTTTCCAAAGCGGGTCTGGGTTACCTCATCGTATACGGCGGCCAGGTGTTCAAACTCGACCTTGTGATGGCGAGCATTGTGATTTTATGCGTACTTGCAGCGCTTATGTACTACGGTGTGGCGTATGCAGAAAAGAAATTGGTACAATGGCGCACGCACGGATAATGATTTACAGTAAAACGATTTTTGCGCTAACGTCGCCCTTCTCAATGGTGAGTTTCGCGACGGACGGCCTGCCCCGTAAAGGAAGCGCGGCACTCCCGGGATTGATTCCCAATATGCTCCCCCATGCTTCCACAAGCGGTACATGCGTATGCCCAAACAGCACCGCTGAACACAGGAGTTCTTCGGCGCGGTAGAACACCGTTTGTACGTTCTGTTTAACACCGTATTTATGACCGTGTGTTAAGAACAGCCGCGCACCTTGAAGCATAATCACGCGCTCAACTTCCGCACTCAAGTCAAAGTCACAATTGCCGCGCACTGCGTATACAGGTACGTTTGCAGTGCATAAAGCACGGCTGTCGGAGGCATGATCGCCGAGGTGTATCCACGCGTCCATTTGCGGCAGTGCATTAAGCGCGCGCCTGATTGCGTAATCGCTCCCGTGCGTGTCTGAAATGACGCCTACGTTCATTTACCCTCGCGCTCCAATTTTTCGCGCAGAGCGCTTAATGCGCGCGCACGATGGCTGATCTCATTCTTTTTTTCGGCGGCAAGCTCCGCAAATGTCATTCCCTCCGGCTCATACAAAAACAGCGGGTCGTATCCGAAGCCGTTATTGCCGCGCGGTGCAAACAAAAGCCACCCCTCCACTGTTCCGATAGCCGTAACCGGCTCGCCGCTGCGCCTAACGAGCGCAACTGCGCTCACAAAACGGCAGGTACGCTTGTCCATAGGTACATCGAGCATGTCAGCTAACAGCTTATCGTTGTTAGCTAAATCATCGTGCCCTTCACCTGCATAGCGGGCACTGTACACC